>JAEVZQ010000377.1 GCA_023392135.1 Pseudomonadota bacterium
ATGGTGGTCGGCGCACTGGTCTGGCTTGCGGCTTAGGCTCAGCAATGGTCTGGTGGTCTTGTCCTCCTTGGCGGTGCGGGCAGAGCAGGCATGATCACCGTTGAAACGCTCATACTCCTGCTCGACCTCACGGGGACATTCGTGTTCGCGATCAGTGGCGCCGTTGCCGGAGTTCAGCGTCGGTTCGATATCTTCGGCATCCTGGTGCTTTCCTTCGTCGCTGGAAATTTCGGCGGCATTTCCCGAGACGTACTGATCGGCGCGGTGCCGCCAGCGGCACTGGAAAACGTCCTGTACTTGCTCGCTTCCCTGATCGCAGGCCTGATGACCTTTTTCTGGTATTCGCGTATCCATAGCATGAGCAACACCGTGCTCCTATTCGATGCTGCCGGTTTGGCACTGTTTTCAGTTTCCGGAACCCAGAAGGCGCTTTCCTTCGGTCTCAATCCCGTCATGGCCGCACTGCTCGGAATGCTCACCGGCATCGGCGGCGGCATGATGCGCGACATTCTCCAGGCGAAAATTCCGACTGTGTTGCACGCCGATCTGTACGCTGTCGCCGGGCTGGCCGGCGCCTGCGTGGTCATTGCCGGATACGAGATGGGATTGCCACCAAGCGCCAGTGCACTTACGGGAGCGGCCCTGTGCTTCGCCCTCCGCTATATGGCCATCCTCCACAACTGGCGTTTGCCCGTTGCCCGCGTGGACGACGAGAACGAAGGAAGGGAAACGTGAGGCGGAACCGGGGGGCCGACTCGACTGGGCGCCGATCACTCTCCCGCAGTTTGTGCCTACGACAGCCCCGCGCCGCTACTCTTCAGTCGCTCGATGATGCTCTGGCTGATGCCGGGAACACGTGCGACTTCATCCCAGCTCCGGAACGGACGCCGATAGACCAGCGCCTGGATCCGTGCCGGGCCGACCGCTGAGACAGCGGCCAGCATATCCGCCGGAGCGGTATTCAGATCGATCCGGCAGGACCGGTCGCGGGTAGCCGCCACGTCGGAGAAATCGCATTGTGTCGGAGATGTCATGGCTTGGTTGGCCCCTACTGACCCAAGACGATCCCAGAACGAGCGGACAGGCTAAAAGTTCCTCGGGTGACGCACCGTTGGGGCGCAAGTCGCCCGCCCGACAATCACTTCATGTTTCAGTGATATAGATCAGCTCGCGTCGGTGGCAGCTGGGGTGGCCGCTTGGCGGACTTGCTGGCCAGAGTCTGGTAGATGCGCGCAGTTCCACGGGAGAAGGCGAGGGAGACACCGGCCAGATAGGCGACCCAGATCCGGAATTTCTCCTCACCGACGAAAGAGATGGCCCGTTCCCGATTGGCGGTCAGCCGTTCGCACCACAACTGGCAGGTGCGGGCGTAGTGCAGCCGCCAGGCCTCGACGTCGTGAACCTCGAATCCGGCGCGCTCCATCGCCACGATCGAGTGGCCGATGTCATCAAGCTCACCCCCTGGAAAGATGTATTTGGCGATGGCACGCTGCTCCGGCCGCATCCGGCGCCCGCGCCAGGAGGCCCTCGGCGCCCGGCGCGAGATGGCGTGGTTGAGGAAAAGCCCGTCCGGGGCAAGCAAGGACTGCACTTTCGCCATGTATTTCGGGATGTTGGCGAGACCGATGTGCTCGTACATGCCAACAGATGCGATCTTATCGAATGTTCCCGCGACAGAGCTGTAGTCCCGGAGATCGAGCGTCACCTGACCTTCGAGACCAAGGCGTTTCACCTTGTCGCGCGCGTAGCCGAGTTGCTCCTCTGACAGCGTGATCCCGTGCGCCTGGACGCCGTAGTGGCGGGCCGCATGGCAAACGAGGCCGCCCCATCCACAGCCGATGTCGAGCAGGCGATCACCCGTTTTCAGGCGCAGCTTGCGACAGATCATGTCCAGCTTGTCGCGTTGCGCAGTGGCGAGGTCGTTCTGCCAGTCCGTGAAATAAGCGCAGGAATAGACCATCTCCGGATCGAGGAAGAGTGCGTAGAAATCGTTCGACAGGTCGTAGTGAAATTGCACATACGCCTTGTTGTCGCGACGGCGTTGCGACCGCCCGGTGATTTCACCACTGAAACCATGTACGTCCTCAGCCTTGTCGGCGGGCACGAGAAGGAACGGCGCTAGCGCCTTCAGGATGGCAAGCTTGCTCACGCCCTTGAAGCTTGCCGACCGGCCATTGCGATTGAGCTGCCGTCCGAAATCGATCAGCGTCCCGCCCTCGAAGCCGATTCGACCCTCAGCATAGTGGCGGATGAGATTGTCGAGTGTCGGCCGGCGCACAAGTGACCCGATCACGCCCGGCCCAGTGACCGAGATCGCGAATGCTCCGTTGACGGCGCGGCCCAACGGCGCCAGTGAGCCGTCCCACAGCCGAACGGAAGCATCGAGGTCGAGACGCTCCGCGAGGAGCTCGACAAGCTGCCGCGCGGCTGAAAGGAAACGCTTATTCTTCTCTGCCGGCATCTGCGCCCCACCCCCATCCTTTAGCTATCGGGAAAGTCGGAGACTCACACGGATTCCCACGCTGACGCAATCCCGGGGTTGGTTGGCTTGGCGGCCGCGCCGGGGGGTCGAGAATGATAGCCCCCACCAGGGCGAGCCCACCAACTGCAAGCAAAACCTGCTGCTGCTGCGATGGTCAGAAGAAAGCCGTTACCGAGAGAGCCGGTCGCCATGGCAGATCATTCTCAAATTTGCAAATGGATATTTCGACAGACTAATATCTGTTTGGGCAAGACCTTGACCGGCCCTGACCGGATGAGATCACGACGGATTTTTACGGGATGCTTCGCCAAGGGTCTTCGCTCAAGCTACTGCGAAGAAAATGTGACAGCGGTTCAGGAAGGTCGGACAAATGACAACGTCACTGGGTGAAAATTCGAGGGACTTTCTTGTCCGCGGAGCGATCAGCCGGCGTGAGCTTCTGGTCGGGATCGGCGTTGCGGGCGCGACGACCCTCTTGCTGCTGTCGGACAATCCCGCTCTGGCCGCTGCCGACGATGGCTGGGAGGCAGCGCTCAAAAAAATTACGGGCGGCGCGACGACGATCGACGGCAGGGTGACACTTGAAATGCCGGAAATCGCAGAAAACGGAAACACGGTTCCGTTCTCGGTTTCAGTCGACAGCCCGATGACCGATAAGGACTACGTGAAAGCCGTTCACGTGATCTCCACCGGCAATCCCCAGCCGGTGGTCGCAACATTCCACTTCACTCCTGATTCCGGCAAGGCCGAAATATCGAGCCGCATGCGGCTCGCAAAAACTCAGGAGATCGTCAGCGTGGCCGAGCTGAGCGACGGCAAGTTTGCGCTGGCGAAAAAGACTGTGAAGGTCACCATCGGCGGTTGTGGTGGCTAGCGGTCTTCTGGCGGGCCGCCAGTCCACTTCTCATCAGCGAATTCGAAGGAAGCAAACTCATGTCGACGAAGCCGCGCATCAGGGTTCCTGAGACTGCAAAGGCCGGCGAGGTGATCGAGATCAAGACGCTCATCTCTCACATCATGGAGACCGGGCAACGTAAGGATGGGGACGGTAATACGATCCCGCGCAACATCATCAACACGTTCACGGCCACTTTCAACGGCAAGGAAGTGTTCAAGGCGGACCTGCACCCCGGCATCTCGGCGAACCCCTTCATAACCTTTCACATGCGGGTGCCCGGCCCCGGCGACCTGGAGCTGAGCTGGCTCGACGACTCCGGCCAGAAGATTACAGAGAGAGCCAAAGTCAACGTCTCCTGACGTCCCGAGCGGGCCCTTCCCCCGGGGTCGAAAAAACCGCTTCGCACCCGTCGCGGTAGTGCTGTAAGTGAGGCAGGCGGAGAGCTCGCGATAAAGCGGGCCGGACTGCAGGCGACTTAGGCATCGATTGGGGGGCACCGTGACTGAATCGGGCGCATTCGAAGTGCTTCTGGGTATCGTGGGCACCATCGGCAGCATCGCCGGCCGGCACGAGGATCCATTCTCGGCCGGCATGGTGTTTTTGGCGAGCGTGCTGCTGGTCGGCCTCGGGGTGGTGCAGCTCAGGAAGTACAAAGGCTGGTTCTAGCTGGTTCCGGCCGGCGTCGAAAAATCCCGCGCTTGGCCGGCGCGTTGCGCAAGATCTGAACCGGACGCATTTTCTGCAGGTCCCTGTACACTTGACGTGCTCGGCTCAACGGACCACTACGAGCACCAAGCATCCGCCATCATCTCGCCTCCAGTTTCGGGCAGGACCGCACGGCCAAGTTGCATCGGGGAGCTGACTACGTCAGTGGAGCTTGTGCAGCTTGGTCAATCGATGGCACGAATTGTAATGTGATTCGGGCGTCGACTTGATGGGTGGGGCCATGGGCAAAATCGAGACGGCCTGCCGTCGGGCAGGTGGCTGATTTCCGGCATGATAGTCAAAGACGCTACCGTTCTGCGGGTGCTGTGGCGCCTGCTGGGCGAGCACGGCCGCACGTATGCGCCACGCTATGCAATCGCCTTCATGTTCATGGGTGTGGTGGCAGGTTGTACCTCCCTCAGCGCCTGGATGATGAAGGACGTGGTGAACAAGATCTTCGTCGACCAGGACCAGGCGGCGCTGGTGTGGATTCCGCTCGCCATCTCGGTCCTTTTCGTTGCCAAAGGCATCGCTGCCTACCTGCAGGAGATCTCGCTCAGCCGCATCGGCAACCGGATCGTCGCCCAGATCCAGAAGCGCATGTACGATCACATGCTCAAGATGGGCGTTGGCTTCTATCAGCAGTATCCATCGAGTGAGCTGATCACGCGCATCACCCACAACGCCCAGGCCGCGCGAAGCATGCTCAACCAGATCGCGGTCGGGCTGGGGCGTGATCTCCTGACGCTGATCGGGCTGATTTTCGTCATGATCGCGCAGGACCCGGTCCTCGCAGCGATTTGCCTTATCGGCGGACCCGTCGCGGCAGTCGTGCTCAAGAAGCTGACGCAGCGTGTACAGAAGGCAGCGGACAGGCAGTTCACGGGCATGTCCACGATCGTCGGGACCATGCGCGAGAGCGCCCAGGGCATTCGTATCGTCAAGTCGTTCCAGCTCGAGCCGCTGCTGCAGCGTCGTATGGACCAGGGCGTCGATGGCGTCGAGCGGTTGTCGAACAAGATCGTTGCCGTGAGCGCGCTGGTCAATCCGCTGATCGAGACGATTGGCGGTCTGGCGGTTGCGATGGCCGTTGTCTATGCGGGTTGGCGGAGCGCCTCCTTCGGCGACACGCCAGGGCAGTTCTTTGCTTTCATCACTGCTCTGCTGATGGCCGCTGATCCGGCGCGGCGGTTGTCCAAGCTGCAGTTGCAGCTCGCCACCTCGGCGATCGGCGTGAAGATGATGTACGACCTGCTGGACAAGCCGGCTGCCGAGGTCGGCGAGGACCAGCGCCCGGATCTCATCGCCAGCGAAGGCGAGGTTCGGCTCGAGGGCGTATCATTCTCCTACGATCCGGACACCCCGGTCCTGTCCGGGCTGGACCTTGTCGCACCATCGGGCAAGACGACGGCGCTTGTCGGCCTCTCGGGAAGTGGCAAGACTACCATATTCAATCTGCTGCAAAGGTTCTGGGAACCGGCGCGCGGCGTCATCCGGATCGACGGCCAGCCGATCTCCGAGTTCTCGATCTCCTCCCTACGGCGGCAGATCGCGCTCGTCAGTCAGGATGTATTCCTGTTCGAGGGAACGATCCGCGAGAACATCGTTGCGGGGCGCGAGAACGCGTCCGAGAAGGAGATCGTTGCTGCAGCCAAGGCTGCGCAGGCCGACGAGTTTATCCTGTCGCTGCCGAACGGGTACGAGACGCAAGTGGGCGAGCTCGGGTCGCAGATCTCCGGCGGGCAGCGCCAGCGCATCTCTCTGGCCCGTGCCTTCCTGAAGGACGCACCCATCATCCTGCTCGATGAGCCGACATCCGCGCTCGACAGCGAGACGGAACAGGCGATCCAGTCAGCCCTGCAGGAGCTTACCCGAAATCGCACGACCATCGTCATTGCGCATCGACTCGCAACCGTAGCGAATGCAGACCTCATTCATGTCATGGAAAAGGGCCGGGTGATCGAGAGCGGCCGTCATCGCGAGCTCATCGAACGGGGCGGGCTTTATGCACGGCTGTACCAGATCCAGTTCGCCAACGCGGTCTCGAGCCCTGAAGGCAGGGACGTTGCGGCCGCCAGTGCTTGATCTGCCGGCAGAGCCTGTCAGCAGCGGTTCTCTTTTGACCAGATCTCCTCGAGAATTGCGTCATTCGCTGCTGCTACGCTCTCGATCGAGAAGCGCTCGCGAACATATCGCGCGCCACCCTGCGACAGCTCCCCCCTCAGATTCTCATCGCCGATCAACCGTCGGATCGCAGTGGCAAATCCGTCGACGTCTGCAGGGTCGGCGAAGAGCGCAAACGGTCCACTGACCTCGCTCAGCCCGCCCGATCCCGATGAGACGAGCGCCGCGCCGCCGGCGTGCGCCTCGAGCGCCGTGCGTCCGAACGGCTCCCGCCACCGCGACGGGACGAGAGCAATGGCAGCCCGCTCGCAGCGCTCCTTGATGCCCTGCCAGGGGACATTCAGCTCGATATCGATGCGGCCCCGGTTCGCAGGGTCGGCGAGAGCTTCCCGGACTTTTTGCGCGTAGCTCGGATCACGATCGGGCTCTGAAAGCGTAAAGCGAGCACGCCACTCCGGCCGCTCCGGCAAGACCCGGGCCACGGCCATGGCCGCCTCGAGGATGCCCTTCTCCGCCACGCAGCGGCCGACGCAGAGGATCTCGTCCCGCTTCGGGAGGGTCGGATCCCACGGCCCGAAATCCAGCCCGTTGTGCACGACGGCCTGAGGCAGCGAAACCTTGGGCCACGCACAGGCAAAATGCGCTCGGCAGGCCTCGCTGACATGCACCAGACCAGCCACGCGGTTTATCTCTCTAAGGCGCAGGCGACGGCGTATCGAGGCAATGGGACCATTGGGATAGCGCTTGTAGAAGCCGTGCGCGTGAAACACCACGCGGCCCGGCAGCATGCCAGCAAGCCGTGCAGCGATTTGGAAATGCTGATGAACGACGACGAGATCCGCACGTCTCGTCCGCGCAATTTTCGCAGCCTCCCGGGCAAGGAGCACCGTATGAGAAGCTTCGAGCGGCGAAAGGTGAGCCACGTCGAAGGCGCCGAACAGACCATGCACATGCTCGCCCACGATGCACGTCGTGGCGCGATGGCGGCTCGCGGCAACGAGGTCGTGAACGCACAGATCGACCGAATTCGGAATGTCTCGATCCGTTGCCGAGCGCCGGGGCAGGACGACAAGGAGGTGCATGATGATACCCGATCGAGCGGAAGGCTCTCGCCAGACGACCGGGCGGCTTCAGTCTGTGGTCAGATCTGATCGCTGCCGCTCGGCTCTTGACGCGAACGCAGGTTCTGTCCCAATGTCGAGATCATTAGAACAAAAGAGAAACGAAAATGGAACCCCAAGTGAGCGTGCTGCTGCCCGTCCACAATGCCGAGGCCTACTTACCCGAGGCTGTCGAGAGCATCCTGGGCCAGTCGCTCACCGACCTTGAGCTCGTCTGCATCGACGATGGCTCGACCGACCGATCCCCTGAGCTTCTGCAAAGCTATGCCGCACAAGACGGCCGTGTTCGGGTCATCCGCAGCGAGCACGCCGGGCTGATCACAGCGTTGAACAAGGGGCTGAAAATCGCCTGTGCACCGCTGGTGGCTCGAATGGATGCTGACGACATCTCGGCGCCAGACCGGCTCGAGAAGCAGTGCCGCCGGTTCGAGCTGGATCCTGAGCTATGGGTGCTCGGAACTGCGGAAGAACGCATCGATGCGGCGGGCCGCTCGAGGGGGCGCTCCCCAGTTGTTACGGGATGCGATGCCGTGGCGAGCGCGCTGCGTGAGACATGCGTCATCTGCCATCCCTCCGTAATGATGCGTCGCGAGCCGATCTTGGCCCTCGGCGGATACCGGGCGGCATACAAGCACGCAGAGGACTACGACCTTTGGCTGCGGGTCAGCGAGCACGCGAAGCTCGACAATCTCGACTTCGTGGGCTTGCGCTATCGCAAGCACGACGCCGGCATTTCGCAGCGCTGCAGTCCGCGACAGCGCTTGTCTACGGCGCTCGCGCAGGCAACGCATGCGATCAGGCGCCAGGGGCTGCCGGATCCGACCGACGGGATGGCCGCCGAACCTGATCTGTGGACATGCCGGGTGCTTGATGAACTTGTTCCGGCGCATGTGGAGTTCTTCCGCACGCTTGCTATCGCATTCGGCGCCTCGGAGGCGTTCGTCGGTGCCGATGAGCTCGAGCTCCGGTTGAAGAGCCAATGCTCCGATCTGGTAAAGCAGAACAGATGGCTGTTCATGGCGGCGCTCGTGCAAATCATCAAAAGAAGACCGTTCATCGATCCGCTGACCATCAGGCTGGCAATGATGTCGCTGCGTATGAACCCAGGCAGGTTTGCGAAGCTTCTATTCGCCTGGAATGAAACCAAACCTCATCTTGTATGGGACTGAGGCTGTCGGATGAAAATCGCCCGGTCGGTGAAAAACAAAATCCTGAAACTTCGGTTGAAAGCGTATGACTTGAGGCAATTCGCCAGAGACATACGCTTCGCTTCGGCACCGGGCCGCGAAGATCAGACTGTGGAGATAACGCCCGCCCTGCAGCGAGCGGATAAGATCGCTGTGATCGCCATCCGGCCAACAAAAGAAAGCCAATTCTCAACTCTTAACTTCATGAAGTCGCTGCATGAGAACGGCTATAGGATACTTATCGGCTCCGACGGCGCTGTAAACGGAGAGTTCAAGAGCAGCCTCGATCTGCTGTCGGTTCATTATCTTGTGAGACCTCCTGTCGGCCGTGATTTTGGAGTTTACAAGGACGCGTGCCTTGTTCTGCATGAGAGAGGACTGCTGGATACGTGCAGCTATCTACTGCTCGCCAATGATAGCATGTTCTACCCGAAGTCAACGAAAGAGCTGATCGAGGAGGCGGAGAGCAGCTGCGAGACTTGGGCGTGCCTTTTCGAAAATTTCCGGGATGGATACCATGCTCAATCGTTCTTTCTCATATTCGGAAAGCCGGTGTTTCTGCATCCCCGGTTTTTGGAGTTCTGGGCTTCGTATCACCCTTCCAGCACTCGAAGTCATGCGATAAGAAAGGGGGAGATTGCGCTATCGTCCACTCTCGTCGATACTATCGGATATCCTCATTGCGTCTTTTCCTCGGTCAAGTTGCGCGAGTGTCTCGGCCGCCTGGAAACGCGGAACCTGATTGAACTATTTTCATCGCTTGCAAGCATCGGGAACTATGGCGATTTGCTCGCAATGAGCGCATATGAGCCGTTAGGGAGGTGGAATGCCGCATTCGGCTCCATGAAGCTGGATTTAGGACAGGCGGTGGAAGAGTCCGCCTATCGGTCGATCTTAATCAGCGCACTCTGTCGCCTCGCCGAAAGCTCGAACCCAACCCATTCGCTTGGCTTGATTCTCAATCGGCTGTTCGAAGCGCCCGTCAAGCGTGATCTCGGTTGGCGGGGAATGTACCCTTTGGCGGATGTCGTGGGGCAGGTCAGGGGCTTCGAAGGCGATGAGCTGAGCATGATGGCGGCAGACTTACGGCAACGCGGCCTGCCGGCTTCTGTCCAGGGCTTCTCTCGCTATCTCTACCATAAGGGGCGGATCTGAAAGAGCAATTTCGCCTTGGAAGACCTTGATCCATCAAGCACTCGCAAGGCTGCGGACGTAACTGGCGTAGCTCGATCTTCCGAGCCGTTCCAGCCAAGCCTCGAGCCTGCGTTCGGTAATGAAGTTGGACTTGAGTGCAATCTCTTCCGGGCAGGCGATCTTCAGCCCTTGCCGCCGCTCGAGCGTGGCGACGAACTCGCCAGCGGCGAGAAGCGATTCGAAGGTCCCCGTATCGAGCCATGCGAAGCCGCGCCCCAGCCTTTCCACGGTGAGGCGGCCTTGCTCGAGGTACAGTCGATTGATATCTGTGATTTCCAGCTCATTACGCTCGGACGGCTTCAAGCTCCGGGCAAAATCAACGACGTTTGCATCGTAGAAATAAAGGCCGGTGAGAGCCCAGTTCGATCTGGGAGTCTGGGGCTTCTCCTCGATCCGGGTTGCCTGGTTCTCGTCATTGAATTCGACAACGCCGTAGCGCTCCGGGTCCGCCACCTCATAGGCGAACACGGTGGCCCCCTGGGTCCTCTGCCTGGCTCTCTGCAGGAGATGCGACAGGCCGTGACCGTAGAAGATATTGTCGCCCAGAATGAGGGCCGACGGCCCGCCGTCGATGAAGTCCGCGCCGATGATGAAGGCCTGCGCCAGTCCTTCCGGGTTTGGCTGGATGGCGTAGGAAAGGCGCAGCCCGAATTGCGAACCGTCCCCGAGCAGAGCTTGAAACAGCGGCTGGTCGTGCGGCTTGGTGATGATGAGGATGTCGCGAATTCCCGCCAACATAAGCACCGAGAGAGGATAATAAATCATTGGTTTGTCGTAGACGGGCAATAGCTGCTTCGATACCCCGAAGGTCAGGGGATAAAGGCGGGTGCCACTGCCGCCGGCGAGGATAATACCCTTCACGTTCTGTCCCCCTCGTCTGAGCTGACATGTTGCGGTCGACCCATCTCGACTTCTGGAATCAACCGGTCCAGGCAGCGCTCGAGGCCGTCCTGCCAGTGTTGAAGGCGGATTCCGTAAAACTGCTCGATCTTTTCCGTTGCCAGCCTCGAAAAGCGCGGGCGGTGCGCCTTCGTCGGGTAATACGTGGTCGAGATGGCTTCGACCGCGGCCGTTTCCATTC
>JAEVZQ010000431.1 GCA_023392135.1 Pseudomonadota bacterium
GCCGCACGACGCCCGATACGGGAACTCAATGTGATCTGAAGAGGCACAAATGGCCCGCGTGCTCGCCTTCTCGTCCCAGGTGGTCCGCGGGCATGTCGGCCTTTCGGCAATCGTGCCGGCGCTGCAGCGGCTTGATCATGAGGTGTGGCCGCTTCCGAGCATCATTCTCTCGAATCACCCCGGCCACCCGCATGCGGCAGGGATGCGCGTCGACACCGCCGTTCTGGAGGAAATGGTCGATGCGCTCGACCGGAATGGATGGCTCGGTGAGGTCGACGCCGTCATCACCGGTTATCTGCCGAGCGCCGGACACGTCCGTTTGGCTGCTGCAATAATCCGGCGGCTCAGAAATAGCGGCGAGATAGAATACCTCTGTGATCCGGTGCTGGGAGACGAGCCAAAAGACCTCTACATCGAGCCTGCCGCTGCAGCGGCCATTCGCGACGAATTGGTTCCCTTGGCAGACGTCATCACTCCGAACCGGTTCGAGCTGTCCTGGCTATCGGGTACCGCCGCGGTCTCGATCGAGGAGCTGCGCGCTTCCGCGTGTGGGCTGGAAGTCGGGACAGTGCTGGTGACATCCGCCCGGCGCCGGGGCCTAATTCTTGAAAACCTGCTGATCGACGAGAAAAATGCGCAGCTTTGCGCAGTGCCATACCGCACAGCAGTTCCGCATGGGACGGGTGACTTCTTTTCAGCTCTCGTGTTGGGTCATCGTCTCAACGGGGCAACGGCGGTAGCGGCTATGGCCAGGGCTGCGGCGGGCGTGGAACAAGCGATTCTGGCGAGCGCCGGCCGCGACGAGCTGGCTTTGGTGGCTTCTCAGGATGCCTGGGCGGCTGCCAAACCGCACGAGGTTTCGCAATGGAATTCGGGGTGAAACTTGGCTCGCAAGGCGCATCCGGGGTTGAACGATCAATCTGGCGCTCATACTGATCACCGTCGTAAGAGCCTGATCAACCTTAAAGAGGCCGACTCCTATGAGCCAATTCCCCGAGCACCTGACAGACCGTTTCCGCCGCTTCAAGTATCGGCATTTCGCGCCCAACTTCGACCACTACGAAGAGCTGGCGCAATATGGCCAGCACCCAGACGTGATGGTGGTGAGCTGCTGCGACAGCCGCGTCGATCCGGAGACACTTTTCAGCGCGATGCCGGGGGAGCTGTTCGTGGTGCGCAACGTCGCAAACCTCGTGCCGCCGTTCGAGACTACCGGCAGATATCACGGCGTCAGCGCTGCGCTGGAATTTGCGGCCCTCAATCTGCGTGTGAAACACATCGTCGTGCTTGGGCACTCAAGCTGCGGTGGCATCCGCGCCTGTCTCGAGCAGTCTGCGGCCCGTCAGTCCGAAGCGCAGTTTATTTCGAACTGGATGACTATTCTGGATGATGCGCGCCGCGAGGTGGTCGAAAAGTGTGGTGACCGGAGCATCCCCGAGATGCGCACCAGTCTCGAGCGCGTCGGTATCAAGACTTCCCTGCAGAACCTCCGCAGCTTCCCGTGCATCAAGACTCTGGAAAGCAAGGGCCGACTTCATCTGCATGGTGCTCACTTCGAGATCGCTTCTGGGCAGCTCGCCGTTTTGAATGAGGGAACAGACGAGTTCGTCTCGATCTGAGTCGTGCCGTGACAGAATAGGCGAGTGCTTACTGGGTTGGCGCAGCTGTTTGAGGGTGTGCAATATGTCGCAGCACCCTCAAGATGACCAGATTTGCATTTAGACTTCTGCAGATCGACCGAGGCCACGTTAAGATTAGTTCGTGCCGGACGGTCGATCGCGTCCATTTGCAGTATAGCATAGCAACACCACTGGTCGTGCTTTTGCCGAAGTATTTGAGCAGGGGAGCTGAGTGCGAGGCACAATCGTGTCACCGGTCGAGACGAAAACTTTCGCCTGATCCCATCCAATATCAGCGCCAGGGCTCAAATGCGAACGCCTGCCGGCCTGCGCTTGATTTGTGGCGGACTCGACGGCCCCTTTCGCGAGGGCTGTAATTGACGATCTCCGATCAGCCTGGGAGAAGCAAAGCCGAACCGATGCGCACTGGTAACCCCAATATCGGGCATACGGGCGATCGGATGCCTGAGCTGGAACGAGCTGTGCACGCGCTTCGCCTGCAGCTGGCCGAAGCCGAGCTGGCCCTCGCCGATTACAAGAAGGGCACCGATTGGCACGCACCGAGGCCAAGCTATGCGCTCCCCGCAGATCTCGAATCTTCGCTCGAAGCCTTTCGCCTTCTGGTCGAGCACATGGGCGACGGTGTGCTCATGCTGGCTGCCGATGGCGCAATCCGGTACTGCAACGAGGCGGTGGTCCACCTCCTGGGTCTCCCGAAAGCCCGCATCCTTGGCCGTAGTTTCGGAGAATTCGTCACGGGTGAGCCGAGCCAGTTCCTGCAGCGGCTTATCCGATCGGACAGCGACAGCATGCAAACGAGCCTGCGTACGCTCTCCAGCACATCCGTTCCCGTACAGATCTCGCGTACCAGGTCGCTCACGGTCGATGGCCAGAGCCTGTACGGCCTGGTCGTAACCGACCTCAGCCGCCATGAGCTGCGTCTGCGCCACGAGGCCGTCGTTCAGGCGTCGAAAGATGCCATTTACGTGCTCTCGCCGAGCCTGCAGATCGAGACCTGGAACCGCGGTGCGGAAACGATCTTCGGATATGCGCCGAGCGAGGTCATCGGCAAGTCGGAGCGCGACCTGTGCCCCCGCTCGGAGCTGGCGGCGCTCGATGAGCTTGTCCGGCGCGTTCAGGAGAATGGTGCCGCCGTGACGGCGGATGCCACCCGTCGGCGCAAGGATGGATCCAAGATCCGTGTCATTCTTTCCCTGACCCCAATTCGGGAGCTTGGCGGCCGGACGATCGGATATGCCGTCGTCGCGCATGACGTGACCGAGCGGGATCGGGCTGCCCGGCAGCTGAAGGAAGCGATGGCGAGAACGTCGCTTGCACTCGCAGCGGGGCGCATGGGGACCTATGAGCTGGATTTCGCAACTGGCCGCTGCGGCTGGTCGGACCATGTCTTCGCGATCTATGGGCTCGACAGAGCCACCTTCGAGCCGACGCTCGAAAACACCTTGGCAACCGTTCATCCGGACGACCAGGAGTTCATTCGGGAAAGCGTCGAGGCGGCGAAACACAGCGGCTCGTTGGAGCTTGAGCTGCGGGTGCGTCATCAGGATGGACGATACGTCTGGATTCATAGCCGCGGGCTCGTACGCTACGATGCGCAGCACGAACCGCAGGCTATTTTCGGAGTTGTCGCCGACATCACAGAGCGCAAGGAGGCGGAGCGGCGGCAACAGCTCCTCGTCGGCGAGCTCAATCACCGGGTGAGGAATACGCTTGCAACGGTTCAGGCCATCGCCAGCCAGACGCTGAGGCGAGCCAAGAGCCCGGACGAATTCGTGCCGAGCTTCAGCGAGCGCATTCAGGCGCTATCCCGTGCCCACACCCTGCTGACCCGAACGGCGTGGCAGGGGACCGAGCTCGATTCCCTCATACGCGAGCAACTCCTGCTGGGAAGTGCGGACCGCATTGCCTGTGATGGTCCGCAGATTGCGCTCGATCCGCAGACGGCACTTCAGCTCGCGCTGGTCCTGCACGAGCTTGGCACCAACGCGCGCAAGTACGGCTCGCTCTCCGTGCCGCAGGGGACTGTCGACGTGCAGTGGTCATTGGAGAAGGCGGGCGAACATTCTGTTCTCCACCTTACCTGGACGGAGCGGGGCGGACCGCCCGTGACTCCGCCGGCTTCAACAGGCTTCGGGACGTTGTTGATCGAGCGCTCGCTGCAGCAGGCCCAGGGCGGCTCGTCAAGAATTTCCTATAATCCAGACGGTGTGACGTGCGCGATCCGGCTCCCGCTGTCGCATTCGGATGCGGCCTCGAGCGGCCAACAGCACTCGGCCTGACCAAGCCGCGATGAATTCCGCGACGGGGGTTCGCCTCGAGTCACATGCCCTGGTAGTTCGGCCCGCCGCCACCCTCGGGAGGCACCCAGTTGATGTTCTGGCTGGGATCCTTGATATCGCAGGTCTTGCAGTGCACGCAGTTCTGCGCGTTGATCTGGAAGCGCGGCCTGCCGTTCTCGTCCATGACGACCTCGTAAACCGCGGCCGGGCAGTAGCGCTGGGCTGGCTCGTCGTATTCGGGCAGGTTTACCGAAATCGGAATGCTCGGGTCCTGCAGGACGAGGTGCACCGGTTGATCCTCCTCGTGATTCGTCCCCGAGAAGGAAACATTCGTGAGCCTGTCGAATGTGAGCACGCCGTCCGGCTTCGGATAATCGATGGGCTTTGCTTTGGCGGCCTTGTTCAAGGTCGCGTAATCCGGCTTGCGGTGGCGCAGCGTATAGCCGAGGCCGATGCCGGGCAGGATCGTGTTCAGCCACATGTCGACGCCGCCGAGCGCAATGCCGGCGAATGATCCGAACCGGGACCACATCGGCTTGACGTTGCGCACCGGCCGCAGATCGCGCGCGATCGGTCCCGTGCGGACCATACGCTCGTAGTTGTCCAGCGTATCGTGCGAGCGGCCGTGCTTCAGCGCATCCGACACGGCATCGGCTGCATGCATGCCGGAGAGAATCGCGTTGTGGCTGCCCTTGATGCGCGGCACGTTCACCATGCCGGCGGAGCACCCCAGCAACGCGCCGCCAGGGAACACGAGCTTCGGCAGGGACTGCCAGCCGCCTTCGGTGATGGCCCGCGCGCCGTAGCCGATGCGCTTGCCACCTTCGAGGTGCGGGCGGATTACGGGATGGGTTTTGAAGCGCTGGAACTCATGGTAGGGCGACAGGTATGGGTTCTCGTAGTTCAGGTGAACCACGAAGCCGACCGCAACCAGATTCTCACCGTAGTGGTAGAGGAACGATCCGCCGCCGGTGCGATTGTCGAGTGGCCAGCCGAAGGTATGTTGCACGAGGCCAGGCTGGTGCCGCTCCGGGCTGATCTCCCAAAGCTCCTAGATGCCGATTCCGTATTTCTGCGGCTCCCGGCCTTTCCGCAGGTCGAGGTCTCTGATGAGCTGCTTGGAGAGAGAGCCGTGCGCGCCCTCGGCAATGAGTGTGTATTTGCCCCTCAGCTCCATGCCGCGGGTGAAGCTGTCCTTGGGCTGGCCATCCCGGCCGACGCCCATATCACCCGTGGCGACACCTATGACCGCACCGCGCTCGTCCTTTAGCACTTCGGTCGCAGCGAACCCCGGATAGACTTCGACGCCCAGCTCGGCCGCCTGCTCTCCAAGCCAGCGTACGAGATCGCCGAGGCTGACGATGTAGTTGCCGTGATTGTTCATCAGCGGCGGCATGAGGAAGTTGGGCAGCTTCAGCTCGCCCGCAGGGCCGAGATAAAGGAAGCGGTCCTCGGTCACCGGGGTGCTAACCGGTGCCCCGCGCTCTTTCCAGTCCGGGATCAGGGCGTCGAGGCCGATCGGATCGATCACCGCGCCCGAAAGGATATGGGCGCCGACCTCAGAGCCCTTTTCCAGCACGACGACCGAAATGTCGTTTCCATCCGCGAGCGCGAGTTCTTTCAGCCGGATGGCGGCGGCCAGACCGGCAGGTCCGGCACCCACGATCACGACATCGAATTCCATTGCCTCGCGCGGTGGTAGCTGCTCTGGCTCGCGTGCCATACTTCAGGGTATCCCAGCGAAATCCTTGACGCGCGCGATTACGGCCCTGGTTTGCCCGGCGCGTCAAGGGCTTGGCGGCGAATTCGACGGCAACGCGACAAGAGCCCTCGAATTCGCACCCATTTGGACTAGATTGCCGCCATGGAGAATACCCGGGACCTCCGTTTGCTCGCGCTCGTTGCGTGGTATCGCGACGCGGGCGTGACAGATGCGCTCACCGACGAGCCGCTGAACTGGTTCGAGCGGGGGGAAGCTGCTGTGCTCGCGCCGGAACCAGCAGAACCGGCCGCTGCCAAGCTCGAGAGCCGCCAGCCGGCTCCCAAACGCGGTACACCGGAGAGCTCTCGAGCCCCCTCACGCGCAACCACGGCTGTTCCTGCCCGCAGCTTTGCGACCGTGCCCGCGACCGAGGCGGAAGACTCGGCCAAAGCTGCGGCGCTAGCCGCCAAGTCGCTCGACGAGCTGCGAGCGGCGCTGGAGAAGTTCGAAGGGTGCGCGCTCCGGCAAACGGCCAAGAATTTGTGCTTCTACCGCGGTGCGCCACATGGCCGGGTGATGATCATCGGCGAAGCCCCGGGTCGCGAGGAGGATCTCGAGGGCAAGCCCTTCGTCGGCCGCGCCGGGCAGCTCCTGGATCGCATGCTCGCCCCCATCGGTCTCAGCGAGGCGAACACGCACATTACCAACATCGTTTACTGGCGGCCGCCGGGGAACCGCACGCCGACCCCACAGGAAGCGATCATCTGCCGGCCGTTTCTGGCGCGGCAGATCGAGCTGGCCCGGCCGGACTTCCTCCTGCTGCTGGGGGCCGCCGCGGCCCGGCACATGCTGGGAGGCACCGAGGGCATTCTCCGTGCTCGAGGAAAGTGGCATGAGGTGGAGATCGGTGGCCGGAAGATTCCTGCGATGGCGACGTTGCATCCGGCCTACCTCCTCCGCACGCCGGCCTCGAAGCGGCTTGCCTGGCGCGACCTGCTCACTTTGCGCGCAAGGCTGGACGAGGGTAATTCGCCCGATGCAGCGGGCGAGGGATCGGCATAGACTGGCCGCAGAGGAGTTGTTCGAGCCATGGCTAGAATCGACGAGACGCGCCCGTTTATCCCCGTTTCCATTGCGGTGCTCACGATGTCCGACACGCGCGCGCTCGAGGACGACAAGTCCGGCGCCGCCTTGGTCGAGCTGATCGGGAAGGCTGGTCATAAGCTCGCGGACCGGGCAATCGTAAAGGACGACATTCCACAGATCCGGGCCCAGGTAATGCGGTGGATTGCCGATCCTCAGATCGACGTTGTGATCACGACTGGGGGCACCGGTTTCACTGGCCGCGATATCACTCCCGAGGCCATCAGGCCGCTCTTCGAGAAAGAGATCGATGGCTTCTCGACCATCTTTCATCTGATCTCATACGAGAAGGTCGCAACGTCGACCATCCAGTCCCGCGCATGTGCCGGGGTGGCGGGGGAGACCTACATCTTCTGCCTGCCGGGCTCACCCGGCGCCTGCCGCGACGCGTGGAACGGCATCCTGCAGTACCAGCT
>JAEVZQ010000507.1 GCA_023392135.1 Pseudomonadota bacterium
CTCCCCGCCGGGGAGAGGGAGAGAGGGCGTGAGCTCGGGTTAGCCTTCCCTTTCAGCAATTTCTAAAAAGCCCCGATCCGCGAGCGCGGATCGGGGCTTTTCATTCCTATAGGGCGGCGCAGCCAGCCTGAGGCGCCCTCAGTTGAGCTTGCGCTTGGCTTCGCTGATGCTCTGATCGACGAGGCGCGCGTTGACCTCCGGGGTCACCTTGCGCTTGAGGATTCGCTCAGCGGCTGCAACGGCGCTTTCGACTGCCGCGGCCCGCACCTCGTTGAGCGCCTGGGCTTCAGCCCGGGCGATCTTCTCCTCCGCGAGCTTGCTCCTGCGCTCGAGGCTTTCCTTGAGGCTCTGGCGGGTTTCGGCGGCAAGGGCCTCGGCCTCACGCCTGGCTTGCTCGATGATGGCGCTCGCCTCTTCCTCGGGTTCGCGGCTCTTGCGCTGGTAGTCGGCAAGGAGCTGCTGGGCCTCTTCACGCAGGCGGCGTGCCTCGTCGAGCTCCCGGCGGATCCCGTCGGCACGCTCATCGAGCGCCTTCGTGATCAGCTGGGGGGTGTTGTAATAGATGAGAAGGCCGACGAAACCGAAGAAGGCGACGGCGACCCAGAACTCGGCCGTTGCGAAGATCGACATCCACATTACTCCCCGGGTACCGGCTCGAGCGCGCGGCGGGCGTCGTCCACGCTGACTTCGGCACCGATCAACTTCTCGACGATGGTGCCGGCCGTGTCCGTCGCGATCTGATTGACCTGGGCCAGCGCCGCCGACTTCATGTCTGAGATCCGCTTTTCGGCATCGGCCAACTTGGCGTTGACCTGGGCGTCCACGCGCGCACGCTCCTCGTCGACCTCGGCCGCCAGCTTCTCACGAGTCTCGCGGGCGATCGAGCCGGCGCGGCCGCGTGCTGCGGCGAGCTCCTGCTCGTAGGTGGCAATCGCCTTTTCCGTCTCAGTTTTCAGGCGGTCCGCTTCGTCGAGATCGCGCTGGATGCGCTCGCGGCGCTCCTCGATGACCTCGGCGACGCGGGGCAGCGACCAGCGCGACAGAATGAAGTAGAGCGCACCGAAGGTAATGGCGAGCCAGATGAGCTGTGGCGCGAAGTCCGGCGCATTGAGCTGTGGCAGCCCACCGCTTTCTCCTGTCGCCTCTGTAGCTGCCGCGGCAAGCACGACAAGGCTAGCTAGCATGATAGTCTCCGGGCGGAGTGGGGCCGATCGCGAGGCGTGTTAAAGTCAGCTCCTCGGGATCGACCCATCCGATCAGCCGAACAGAATGATAAGGGCGATGAGCAGGCCGAACAAACCGGTCGCCTCGGCGAGGGCGAAGCCGATCAGCAGGTTCGTGAACTGGCCCGGGGCCGCCGACGGATTGCGCAGTGCGCCCGACAGGTAGTTTCCGAAGATGTTGCCGATACCGATGCCGGCACCGATGAGGGCAAAGCAGGCAAGGCCCGCACCGATGAATTTGGCAGCCGTCGGATCCATTTACAGTCTCCCTTAGAGGTCACAGAGTTGCAGAAAGAGTACCCGGGAATGGCAGCCCCATGCCCGCGGGATCAGTGATGCATGTTCACCGCGTCGTTCAGGTAGATGCAGGTGAGCACTGCGAAAATGAACGCCTGCAGGAAGGCCACGATGAACTCGAGGCCAGTGAAGGCGATGGTGAACAGCAGCGGCGCAAACCCGAAGACGCCCATGCTGACCACGAAGCCTGCGAACACCTTCAGCATCGTATGGCCCGCCATCATGTTGGCGAACAGACGAACCGAGAGGCTGATCGGGCGAATGAGATATGAGATGAGCTCGATCGGTACGATGAGCGGCATCAGCCAGAACGGCACGCCTTCCGGCACGAACAGCTTCAGGTAGCCGAGCCCGTGGCGCGCAAAGCCGATCGCCGTGACGAGGACGAACACCAACGCGGCGAGCGCGAACGTGATGATGATGTGGCTGGTGACCGTGAACGTGTAGGGGATCAACCCCATAAGGTTCAACACCAGGATGTACGTGAATAGGGTGAAGACGAAGGGGAAATACTTCATCCCCGCCAGCCCGACGTTCTCTCGGACCATGTTGGCCACGAACTCGTAAGAGAGCTCGGCCATGGATTGCATGCGCGAGGGCACCAGCGAACGCCCATTGGTCGCCAGCGCGAGGAAGCCCACGATCAGCGCGACGCCGATCGACATGAACAGGGAAGAGTTCGTGAACGAGGCATCGAAGCCGAAAATCTGGAACTCGGCCAGTCGATTGATCTCGAACTGCTGCATGGGGCTGTGAGCCCCTTCAGCCGCGCCAGTCGCCACCTTGTAGCCCCCTACTTTTCGTCCTCGTCGTCCGGCTCCACAGACGGTGCCGCTCTTTGCATCGGCTCCGCCGCCGCCTGCATCCGCCGGGCGGTTCGGATTACATTCATCATGCCGGCCGCGAAGCCGAGCACCAGAAACACCACCAGCAGCCAGGGCCTCGACCCGAAATACCCGTCGAGGAACCAGCCCACTAATCCGCCGAACAGCACGCCCACGACCAGCTCGATGGCGATCTTGAACGCCTGCCCCATGGCAGCCCCGCGCGCAGCAGGGTCGAGCTGAGGCGCCCGTCTGGCCTTGACCTGCTCGAGGCGGGCACCAAGTCCGGCCGCGCGCGCTTTCAGCGCCTCACGATCCTCCCGGCTGATCTCTCCGCGTCCCGAGCCGTGATCCTTGCCGCTACTAGACATGGCAACGCTCGCCCGAACTCTTTTTAATCGCGTTGGGCCGATGCACGGCGGGTCATTCGTCGGCGCGCACCTTAGTGACGGCCCCAAAGGGTGTCAAGAAAGCGCCATGCTCCCGCGGGTGGGCCGGGTATGGCGAAACCGCGCAGGGCAGGAGTCCGTCGGGCAGATGGCACTTGGGCACGTCCGGACGGTCCAAAGGGCGGCACTGGATGCGTTCGCGCTCGATCAGGTCACCGCGATAACAAACAAGCGTCACAATCTTCTGGCGCCACAGTACGCGAGATTCTCAGCTCAAGGAGCGCACAGGAATGTCTAATATTCGAGCAGCACTCTCGGCCGCGGTGATTTCGGTCGCGGCAAGTGCTGGTTGGCAAGTCTCTGCGTCGGCCGCAGGGCTGCCGGCCGTCGCTCAGCCGGACTCGATCCGGCATCTGGCCCAGGCGCAACGGCGCGGCGAAGGAAGCCAGAATGAGGAGGAGGAGCGAAAAGGGCGCCGCGATGGTCGTGGCGGGGAGCGGCGCGAGGCGCCGCCGCGTCGCGCCGAGCCGCCGAAGGATGCCCGACCGAATGTCAAGGCAACTCCCGCCAGGCGCGAGGACGACCAGTCGAAGCGGAGGGAGGCGCCACGCATCGAGGCGCGGCCGCCCGTTCTGCCGAAGGTCATCAACAAGGATCGCCGCGATGCCAGCGAGGAACGGCGCGACGATCGCAGGGATGCACGGGACGACCGCCGCGACCAGCGCCGCGAGGTAAAAGAGGAGCGGCGCGAGGATCGGAAGGAAGTTCGTGAGGACCGCCGGGACGACCGCAAGGATGCGCGCGACGATCGCCGAGATGATCGGCGGGATGCGAAGCAGGACCGGCGGGAAGATCGTCGGGACGCCAGAGAAGATCGCCGCGAGGACCGGAAGGACGCCCGCCAGGATCGCCGCGAGGACAGGCAGGATGCTCGCGACGACCGCAGGGATACGCGTGAAGATCGCCGAGATGATCGGCGGGATGCGAAGCAGGAC
>JAEVZQ010000067.1 GCA_023392135.1 Pseudomonadota bacterium
GCAGGATAATTCTCAATGTGCGGTTAACTTTCGGGAAGCTCCCGGGGGGCAGCTGAACTTCAGCCAGCGAAGCCGGTCATCCAGCCGGTCGAGGGGTAAACGATGAGCCCCGCCCCGGCGATTGCAATGCCATATGGAATGCCTTCCCTGCGATCGTGCAGGCGCATGGCCCATGTCTGCCCAAGGAGCCAAACGGGCGGAAGAATGCTCCGGTAGGCGAGCAGAATGATCGAGAGGCCGCCACCAAGTAGGGCGGTCCAGAAGAGAAACGGTAGCAGATGATCTAGGCCGAGCCATAAGGCTTCTGCAGCCAGCAACTTTGCATCGCCACCGCCAATCCAGCCTCGCACGAACATGGCGAAGCTGATGAGCAGTACGACGAGACCCGCCGCCAGACAACTAAGAAGCATTTGCCATGGCGCGCCTAAAACTCCAACTGCCGACAAAAACGCTACAAGCAGAATAACTGAGACCCTATTTGCGATTGTATATGTAAGCAGGTCCGACACGGCGGCAAAACTGATGGCGAGCGGAAATGTGATCAATAGCAGATATGTGAACACTGGGAAAATCCGTCGCGATTGCGGCACTCAAACGTATCATCCGGTTCAGCAAAGAAATATAGCTGTAAAAATTAACTTCCCAATCCGTTCCATCATTCAAATCGCCCGGCACATGTTGGAGCCGGGCGATCTGTGGGACTAGTTCAGCCGCGCGCCGTTAGCTGCCGCCATTGGCTCCGGTGAGCTTATCGTTGATCGTAGTGAATGTTGTATCGAGGTTGTCGCCAATGAGTCCGACGGTGGTGATGATCGCCACCGCGATCAAAGCCGCAATCAACCCGTATTCGATGGCCGTGGCGCCGGACTCGTCCTTGAGGAAACGCTTGAACATGTTCATTTGACTCTTCTCCCACACGTGATTGGCGCCTCCGCGCCACGTTCCGCTGCATTTGAGCCGAACACGACGAAAATTAGGTCGGAGATGTTTCCGAGAAGTAAAACCGAAGGAGAAGCCAGCGACAGATTTTTCAACCTGTGCGCGATTAATTGAATAATACAAGATAACATGGACACGTTTTACGGGCATTGCAGAATAGATGAAGCATGAACTCTTTTTCTGCTTATCAAGCGACCTTGCAACGTGGCAAATTTTTGATGAAGCTCACATTTCGACTCATACGCACCAGCGCGACCTCCACCAGATCAATCAGGACGCCCGAGGCAGACCGACAGACGAACTGCTCCAGGCAGCCGTATTGCTGGGCTGGCCCGCCGTTGGTGACCGTTCGGCGCGACTGATCATTCAGTTTCCTGAACTGCCGAGCTCCCCAATCCGCCCCAGCCCGAGACCGCCATTTCCGATTCATTCACGAATAGCTGGCCTAATCGGCTAAGACGAGCAGATCGAGGGGAGAGATCATGCCTGCCCGCCGCGGGAAACGTGCCTGCATTCTCTGCCATTCGGCCCTTGTCGCCCTTGGCGTCTCACTGGCTACGTCAGGGGGGTTCGCCCACGCCGCAAGCGCCCAGGATCTGATCGTGACCTACGATCAGTCACAACTCTGGCATCTGGATCGGCCGGTTGCCGAGATCATCATCGGCAATCCCACCATCGCCGAGGTGACGATCCAGGGCAGCGACCTGTTGGTGGTGACGGGAAAATCGTTCGGCATCACGAACATCATTGCCCTCGATGCCGAGCGCAAAATCGTCGCGGAGCGGCGAATTCTCGTGCAGCGGGATCAGCTCAGAGTGGTCAACCTGCATAAAGGGAGCAAGCGCGAGACCTACAATTGCTCCCCGCAATGCAACCCGACCATTACGATCGGGGATGACCCGCAATACTTCGAAACGACCGCCAAACTGTCCGAGCAGAAAATGAAGCTCTCGTCGGGCAATGCCGGGGGCGGCAACAGCGACAGCACGAACTGACCTTCGCCCTGCACTCCATCAATGCCCGAGCACGGCTGCTAACGGTTTGTTAACCGACTCACCGCGTTGCGGAGTGTTTGCAATACTATGTTAAGATTTGTTCAATCACTTAGCTCTCTCAAGCGCGGCCCGAGTTCCCGAGAGCGGTCATGTCCCAGGGTGACGGTTTCATCCGACGGCTTTGTCGATACCGAGTCATCCAACTCGCCAGAAAATTAGAGCAGGACAGGAGCGGCACCACAGCCATCGAGTTCGCGATGGTCGGTCTGCCGTTCTTCATGTTCCTGTTCGGCATTTTTGGGTTGGGCCTCTATTTTTTCACCACCTTCTCGCTCGAGAACGCGGTCGACCAAGCCTCACGGTTGATCCGCGTCGGCATGGTGCAGCAGAGCGGGATGACGGCGACCGAGTTCAAGCAGGAGGTCTGCAAGCACCTGCCACCGTTCGTGGATTGCAGCGACAAGATGCGGGTGAATGTGCAGAACTACTCCGATTTCGGCTCCATAGCTGCACCTTCCTGCACCGATTCAGAAGGCAATCTGGTTCCGCCCGATAGCACCACCTATAAAACCGGCGCGTCGAGCGAGATCGTGCTCGTCACCGTCTGCTATCAATGGGATCTCGCCGGCGCCCTGCCATTTCTTAAGCTCGGCGATATGCCCAATGGCGCTGCCCTGATCCAGGCTTCCGCGACATTCCTGACCGAGCCATACGAGGAATAAGGCATGGGATCGGGAATTTCGCGAATTCACAGTCGTGCCGCGGCGACGTTCGCCAGAATGGTGGGAGACAGGCGGGGTGTCGCTGCAATCGAGTTCGCCCTGATCCTGCCGATCATGTTCATGCTGCTGGTGGGCACCGTCGAATTCAGCCTCGCGCTGACGGTCGACCGCCGGGTGAGCCAGGTCGCCAATTCGACTGCCGACCTGATCGCGCAGAAAAAGAAGATCTCGACCAGCGAAGTCTCCGGGATCATGCAGATCATCGAGCATCTGGTGCGCCCCTATGATCCGAGCCGGCTGCGCGTTACCGTGCTCAACGTGATCGCCAACATCTCCGATGCATCCGATACGACCGTGTGCTGGTCCTACGAGCACAACGGCGGGGCCGGCAGCTATGCAGCGGGCGCGGAGTATTTTCTGCCGGAAGATATCGTCGAGGCCGGCGGCAGCGTCATCGTCGCCGAGGTCGTCTACGACTACGAGCCGATCATCTTCAGGTATTTCATAAAATCGGCCTTCTCCCTCTCGGATACGCTCTACCTGAAGCCGCGGCTGTCGAGCTACGTCGAGTACAACGGCGAGTCGTGCAGCTGAGGTAAGCAAGCGGCCGACGCCCAAATCAGCTCGTGCGGGTCGCGACGTATGTGACAGCTTGACGCAAGACATCCGCCCTATCTCCGAACTGCTCGAGAGCAGCCTCTGCTTCGGCCTGAAGCTGGCTCAGTCGCTCGCGGGCTCCCTCGACGCCCAGCGCCGAGACGTATGTCGCCTTGCCGGCGGCGGCATCCTTGCCGGTCGCCTTGCCGACAACGGCAGCCGCGCCTTCCACATCGAGCAGATCGTCTGCGACCTGAAACGCTGCGCCCAGGGCGCGCCCGTAATCGGAAAGCGCGCGGCGGTCCTCGTCCGGCGCTGATGCGAGGATTGCTCCCGCCTCTGCGGAACAGGCGATCAGGGCTCCCGTTTTTCGCTGCTGGATGTCGCGTACGCGATCAAGGTCCCGGACGCCCTGCCGGGGCAGCTTTTCTGCTTCGAGATCGAGCTGCTGCCCGCCGACCATGCCCGCAGCACCAGCAGCACGTGCCAGGGCAGCCACCAGCTCACAACGCACTTGGGGGTCGGGATGCGTCCTGTGGTCAGCCAGGACCTCGAACGCGAGCGTCAGCAGAGCATCGCCGGCAAGAATGGCGGTCGCTTCATCGAAGGCGACGTGAACGGTCGGCCGGCCACGGCGCATGTCGTCATCGTCCATAGCCGGAAGATCGTCATGCACCAGCGAATAGCAGTGAACCAGCTCGACGGCCGCAGCGGCGTCCACCGCCTTTTCCGGCGCAAGGCCGAAGAGGCGAGAGCTTTCGATGACGAGAAACGGCCGGAATCGCTTGCCGCCGCCCAGCGCCGCGTAGCGCATTGCTTGGGCAAGTCGCGGAGGCACGGTCGACGTCAGCGCGCCCAGAAGCTCCTCAAGGCGCGCTTCGGTTAATTGGGCATCGATACGGAGCTGTTGCGATAGGGCCATTGTGACGCCATCTGCGTAACCAAGGTTCATTATACTCTAGTGTGATGATCGAGAAGTCCGCCACATTGTTCGCGGCTGGCTACGTTAGCGGACTTCTCGATCTGAATCACACTAGGAGCAATAACTTGGCTAGTGTCCTTCAGATCGCGAAATTCGTTCCGAGCTAGCCGCATATGGTGACGAATTTCGCGATCAGGACACGAGCCCGCATTCTGCTGCAGCCAGGAGCAACCCACGCTATAACACTCGCCGATGGGAGCCGGTCCATAAGTATGGCTTTGCAGGACAAAGTGCGTGAGGTGCTCGCAGGGTTGCCTTCCCGCGCGGCATCTGAGGAGAATTGGACGGCCCGGCTCGCCAGTCATGCACCCGCATGCCTCCGCGTGGCGCTCATCGGCGGATCGGCCGCCATAGCTGGCCTGCTCGGCGCCTTTGTCGTGCTGAGCTCTGTTCTGCTGCTCTTCTTCCGCGTCGTCGACCCTCCCGGCTCCACCCTGATGCTCGGGCAGGCGCTGACCGGCAGCAATATCGAGCAGCGCTGGGTTGACCTCGAGGACATCTCGCCAAACCTCGTCCGGGCGGTCATCAGCTCGGAGGATGGGCAGTTCTGCAGCCACTTTGGTGTCGACCTGGGGGAGCTTGCGGCGGCCCTCCGCAAGGCGAAGCGCAGCGGTCTCGACGACGCGCGCGGAGCGAGCACAATAAGCATGCAGGTTGCTAAAAACCTGTTCCTGTGGCCATCGAGAGATCTGCTGCGCAAGGGGCTGGAGATCGGTATTGCCGTGGTCATGGAGCAGATCTGGCCGAAGCGGCGGATTCTCGAGATCTACCTGAACATCGTGGAGTGGGGACCGGGCATTTTCGGAGCCGAGGCGGCGGCGCGGCACCATTTCAAGAAGCCGGCCTCCCGGTTGACGGCGCGTGAGGCCGCCCTGCTCGCAGCCTCTCTGCCG
>JAEVZQ010000179.1 GCA_023392135.1 Pseudomonadota bacterium
GAAAGCCGAGGCGCGCCTTGCCGCCTTCCTTCGCCATAAGTCAGCAGCCAAGAAGCTGGCTGCACTGCCGGCCGATTCTTCTGCGGACTGGGGGCTCGCCTTCCAGCGTGCCGACCTCCTGCTGAGCCAAGGCAAGGAAGAGCAGGCCTGGAAAATCCTGCTGTCGGCGCCTACCGATCCGGCTGAGATCGTCAATCCCGACGGCTGGTGGGAGCTGCGGCGCGAGGCGGCATACGAGGCCCTTCACGCCGGCAAGCCTAAGATCGCGTTCGAGCTCGTCCGTGATGCCGGGCCGCTCAGCGTCAATCCGCACAACGAGCAGACGTTCCTGGCAGGCTGGCTTGCGCTGAGGCATCTCAAGCAACCGCAAAGCGCCCTGCCCTTCTTCGTGGCCAACGAAAAGGGGGCTGACGGTCCGCTCAGCCGGTCACGGGCGCTCTACTGGCTGGGCCGCACCCACAAGGCCCTCGGCGAGAAGAAGAAGGCCAGGGAGGACTTCGCGGCGGCGGCCGCCTACATCGACACCTTCCATGGCCAGCTCGCCCGTGAAGAGCTCGGTAATGACGCCCCGGAATTTCCGATCACCGCCCCCGATGAGCCCAATGATGAGCAGATCGCCCGCTTCAACCAGCTCGATGCAGTCCGGGCCGCAGTGATTGCCGCCAAGGCCGGCATCAACCGCACTCTGACGCGCGCCTTCGTTTCCGAGTTGCAGCGCTACTTCGAGACCGAAGCCGAGGTCGCGATGGTGGCCCATCTCGCGCAAGCACTCGGCGACACGCAGATGGCCGTTCGGATCGGAAAAGCTGCGATCGCGCGCGGCATGAACCTGGTGCACTACTCATATCCGATCCATGCCTTCCCCGCCTATGAGCCGCTCCGTACACCACCGGAGCCCGCGCTGCTTCTCGGGCTCGCGCGGCAGGAAAGCGAGTTCAACAGCTCCATTATGTCTGGTGCAGGCGCGCGCGGAATTTTGCAGGTCATGCCTGGCACGGCACGCCACGTCTGCCGCAACTACAAGATCAAATACAATGTCAGCAAACTGATGGGAGATCCCTCCTACAACGCCATGCTGGCCAGCGCCTACGTCGGCGACCGGATGGACGATGTGGACGGCAGCTATATCCTGACGCTGACGAGCTATAATGCCGGCCCGGGTCGCACCCGCCAGTGGTTGCGTGAGTTCGGCGATCCACGCGATCCCGGCGTCGACCCGATCGACTGGATCTATCAGATCCCGTTCGAAGAGACGCGGGACTATGTGCAGAAGGTGCTCTCGAACGTGCAGATCTACCGGGCCCGGCTCGGCAACTCCAACGGATCCATCGTCGAGGATCTCACCCGCGCGCGCCGCAAGCCGCAAGAAGCGCCGTAATCAAAGACCGGAATCCCAATCGGCGGACAATCCATGGCAGACAAGCTCGGGTCCTGGCGGGACATCACCTTTTCGGCGCGCGACGGCCTGCGGCTCTATGCGCGGCATTATCCGGCGCCGGGGTCCAGCTTGCGGCCAGTGCTCTGCCTCGCGGGGCTGACGCGCAATTCGCGCGATTTTCACGATCTTGCCGTCGCTTTGTCGACCGGCCAGATGCCCCGGGACGTCTACGCCCTCGACTACCGCGGCCGAGGGCGCTCCGAGCGCGACGCCGACTGGCGTAATTACTCCATTGCCGTCGAAATGCTCGATGTGCAGGACCTCATAACCCTGGCTGGCCTCGAGAAGCCTGCCATCATCGGCACATCGCGCGGCGGGCTCATCACGATGGCGCTCGCGGCTACCCAGCCGGGTGCGATCGGCGCCGTCGTGCTCAACGACATCGGCCCCGTGATCGAGCGCGAGGGCCTGACCCGGATCGCCGGCTACGTCGGCAGCACGCCTCTTCCGACGAGCTGGGAGGATGCCGCCCGGATGGTGGCTGAGCTGAACCGCCGTGCGTTCGTGTCGGTGCCGGAACAGGAATGGGCCGAGGTTGCCCGGCAGTGGTTCAATGACGACAAAGGTTATCCCGCACCCGGCTACGATCCGGCGCTCGCGAAGTCCTTCTCCACGGCCGAGGGTCCGCTCCCGGATCTGTGGCCGCAGTTCACCGGCCTCGCCCGCGTGCCGCTGCTCATCATCCGTGGCGAGAACTCCGATATTCTGAGCGAGGCGACGCTACGGCAGATGCGCGAACGGCATCCGCGTTGCGCGACGCTGACCGTTCCGGGACAGGGCCACGCACCGCTGCTGAAGGATGAGGACACGATCGAGGCCATAGGTGCCTTTCTAGCCGAATTGGACTCGGAGTCCGCGACGGCCGGCAAGGCTGCCTGATCCAAGCCCCTCCAGCATTTACGCCACAGCCTAGCGCGCGCACACCCGACGATGGGTCCGGGCGGTCCCGGTATCCCCCGAATCAGATAAGGTCGAGCAGGGCAACTGTCTGACGCGGCGCGCGAATTCCCGGCGTTATCTTCTCCGCTCGCGTGCCTTCGGTTGACGTGAACAGGATCGAGGTTGGCCATGTCCGAGAAGACGGTTCTTGCAGTTCCAGGGAGAAAGCTGTCGGTCCCTCGCGTGTTCAAGAGAACGCTGCAGATCTCGATGGCGGCCCTTCTGACCTCCGCAGTGGCGCTCACGTTCATCATCGCCAACAGCATGCTGCTCGGGCGTGGCGGACCGGTTCAGGCCATCTCGTCGTGGCTGGCCTTCATCAAGCGGCCGGACATCCAGGCCACCAACATTCACACCCCCGTCGTCCCCG
>JAEVZQ010000199.1 GCA_023392135.1 Pseudomonadota bacterium
TCACAACTCTCGGGCGAGGCATCAGAACCTTCAGGCGCTGCCGACAACCAATCGTCAAGCCAGGCGACAACGCAAAGGAATTAAGCCTCCATGTTCAGTCCCGCTGACCTTATTCAGATTCCGCTCGACGATTGGGTGAACTCGTTGGTGCGCGATTTTCTCGTGCCGAATTTCCGACCTTTCTTCCGGGCGCTGCAGGCACCGGTGACATCGGTGCTGGGATGGATCGATGCCTTTTTCCATTGGCTGCCGATGGTGGCTGTCTTGGCGGCCATGACGATCATTGCTGATCGAACGGCAGGGCGCGGAGTTGCTATCTTCACGCTCGTGGCACTGTCCTTCATCGACATGATCGGGCTGTGGCCGGAAACCATGACCACGCTGTCGATGGTCATCACCTCCGTGCTGTTCTGCGCCGTGATAGGCGTTCCGCTTGGCATCTGGGCAGCGCGCAGCGACCGGGTTCTGTTTGTGATACGGCCCATTCTGGACATCATGCAGACGATCCCGTCGTTCGTTTACCTGGTGCCGATCGTGATGCTGTTCGGCGTCGGTATGGTGCCGGGCATCATTGCGACGATCATCTTCGCTTTGCCGCCGATCATCAGGCTCACCAATCTCGGTATCCGTAATGTCCGCGCAGATCTGATCGAGGCGGCTGAGGCGTTTGGGTCCACGAGCTGGCAGATACTCTGGGAGGTTCAGTTTCCCCTCGCGCTCAGAACCATCATGGCGGGCCTCAATCAGACGCTGATGCTGGCTTTGTCGATGGTCGTGATCGCCGCCCTGATCGGCGCGGGTGGCCTGGGTTTGACCGTTTATACGGGCCTGGGACGGCTCAATGTCGGAGCAGCCACCGCCGGCGGCATCGGCATCGTCCTCCTGGCAATCATCCTTGACCGTATCACTCAGGCTCTTGGCGAGAATAACGCCGTAGCAGCACCTTCGCTCTGGCAGACGCTGCGCTCGCTGTTCTCATTCAGCGGGCTCGGTGCCGAGCAGAAGAATAGCAAACTGGCATGAAGCCGATTTCGCGGAGTGCGCCCGTGCGTGCGTTTCGCGCTCGCGGTGACGGCTTTGCCGCCACCACCCTCTGACGCAAACCATAGGAGACTTGCACGATGAAAAATCTGAGGAGAGGTGCTCTCTCGTTGGCAGCAGCGGCACTAATCGGCTCGGCAGCGTGCATGCCTGCTTTCGCCGAAGATGGGCCCGGCGCTGGAAAAACCATCAAGATGGCGCAGGCCACATGGGATACCGGCTGGTTCCATGCAGAGATCTACAAGCAGCTTTTTCAAGAGCTCGGCTACACCGTTGAAGGACCGACGACGCTCGACAATCCGCCGTTCTATCAGGCGGTCGGTTATGGCGATGTGGACCTTTGGGTCAACGGTTGGTTCCCGGTTCACGATCCTTACCGTCCAGCATTTGAGAAGACAGCGGAGATCATCGGCGCAGTCGCCATTGGCGGCGCGCTGCAGGGCTATCTCGTCGATAAGGCCTCAGCCGAGAAATACAACATCAAGTCTTTGGCCGACTTCAAACGCGATGAGGTCAAGAAGGCCTTCGATCGCGACGGCGACGGCAAGGCCGATCTTGTTGCCTGTCCACCAGGTTGGGGATGCGAGCTCGCGATCGACAAGCACCTCAAAAAGTATGAGCTGAAGGATCACATCAACGAGGTGAAGGCTAGTTATTCGGCTTCGATGGCCGATGCCGTGGCAGCCTACGGCAGCGGAGAGCCCATCCTTTTCTACACGTGGACTCCAAACTGGACCGTGAATGAGCTCAAGCCGGGTGAGGATGTGGTCTGGATTCAGGTGCCCGAGAAAGCGACAGAAGAGAACTCGGTCAAGGGTCTCGAAACCTGCGTCGCTGATCCTTGCGTGATGGGTTTTCAGGCGAACGATATCGTACCGGTTGCCAACTCGGAGTTTCTGAAGGCCAACCCGGCCGTCGCCGAGCTGCTCAAGGAAGCTTCCATACCGCTGGAAGACATTTTCGCGCAGAATTCCGCAATGAATGATGGTGCCGACAAGCCGGAAGACATCAAAAAGCAGGCGGCCGACTGGATCAAAGAAAATCGCGACATGGTCGACACTTGGCTCAAGGCGGCGCGCGCCGCGGCAGGCTAAGTGGTCCTTCCGAGCAGCAAGCTCCACAACCGTCTGAAAACGACGAGCCACGTGCAGTTCCGGTGCTGCGCGTGGCTTGCGCTTTTGCGCCCCTTATAGCGTTTCCGAATTACGGCGGCAGCGGTCGCTCCTTTCGGCCGAAAGGGGCCGGGTGAGGGGTGGTAACAATCGCAACCGGCGGAACCGCCTCACCCCGAATCTCTCTCGCCGGGAGAGGGAGACTGAGCGCGAGTTTCCATCAGCTGTTGATCTTGGCTGGTAGGTTCCGGGCTCCAGCGAGCAGCACTCGGGGGCCGCAGCCCAGGTGCACAACTTGGGTGTCGCGTTTAGAGAAGGACGCCGCGAAGCGGTACCGCTTGCCGGTGTTCGCATGTCGCGGGCGAATAGGATTGCGTCGCTCCTGAGGAAGAGGCGGGGGCGGCTTGGCCTTCAATGCTGGGAAAATCTCGTTGCGTGTGAAGCAACGTGGGCATCGGCGGCCGTCGACGCGTCCGGAGTCCTGTCTGCGGGCTGAGGCTGGCGGATCCGCAATACGAGCCTTAACGCGGCACCAGCACTTCGACTACAATGGCGAAACTGGACAGAAGGAGACGCCTGTCGCACTGGACTAGGTATCTGATCCGGCTACGGCTCCGGCCGGGACATGACAAGGCGACGCATGGTCAGCGCATCCTACGGGCGCCATCCATGTAAACTTTCGCATTTCAACGCGGCCGCGTGCGACGGGTTCAATGCTGGTGTCGCGCTTGGCAGTCGAGCAACGGGGAGCATCCGTTGAGATATTCGGTATTCAGTCTGCTCAGGCAGGCGGCCCAGGCCCACCAGGGATGGCCGCGGCAGTGGCGCGATCCCGAACCTAGGACGTTTTATGACGTCGTGATCATCGGCGCCGGCGGGCACGGCCTCGCAACGGCCTACTATCTCGCCAAGGAGCACGGGATCCGCAATGTCGCCGTCCTGGAGAAGGGCTGGCTCGGCGGTGGTAATACGGGCCGCAACACCACGATCATCCGCTCGAACTATCTGTGGGAGGAGAGCGAGGGGATTTATGAGCACGCACTGAAGCTCTGGGAGACCCTCTCCGATGAGCTCAACTACAACATAATGTACTCTCCGCGCGGCGTGATGATGCTGGCGCATAACGTGCATGACGTGCAGGTCTTCAAGCGCCACGTTCATGCCAATCGGCTCGCCGGCATCGACAACGAGTGGCTCACCCCGGACGAGGCGAAGGCCTTCTGCCCGCCGCTCAATATCTCACCGAGTCTGCGTTATCCGGTTCTGGGCGCGGCCCTGCAGCGAAGGGGAGGCGTGGCGCGTCATGACGCCGTGGCCTGGGGCTATGCAAGAGCGGCTGACGCGCTCGGTGTCGATATCATTCAGAACTGCGAGGTGACGGGCATCCGCCGCGGTGCCGATGGTGCCGTCGAGGCGGTCGAGACGACGCGTGGGATCATCAAGGCCCGGAAAGTGGGTATCGTCGCTGCGGGCAATACCAGCGTGATCGCGGAGATGGCCGGCTTCCGCATGCCGCTGGAAAGCTTTCCGCTTCAGGCACTGGTCTCGGAGCCGGTAAAGCCGGTGTTCCCGTGCGTGGTCATGTCGAACACCATGCACGCCTATATTTCTCAATCCGATAAGGGCGAGCTCGTTATCGGCGCGGGCACGGACCAGTACGTCTCCTACAGTCAGACCGGCGCCTTGCACATTTCAACGCACACGCTCGATGCCATCTGCGAGCTGTTCCCGATGTTCCGGCGCATGCGGATGCTGCGCAACTGGGGCGGTATCGTCGACGTGACGCCGGACCGGTCGCCTATTATCGGTAAGACCCCCGTGCCCAACCTGTTCGTCAACTGCGGCTGGGGCACCGGCGGCTTCAAGGCGACGCCGGGCTCGGGCCATGTCTTCGCGGCCACCAT
>JAEVZQ010000214.1 GCA_023392135.1 Pseudomonadota bacterium
GTGGTGGCCCTTCGAGAAGGACGAGTTGCAGAGGCTCAAGAGAGAAGAGAGTCTCGGCAGCGACACGGATCTCACAGAGGTGCGCAAGGCATGGCTCGACAAGGCCGGCAAGGCCGATCAGGAGAGCGCGAGTGCCAATGACGATCTCATCCGCCGGGCAACGCCGCTGCGCAATCACGGCCTGTTCTCGAAGGCCGAACGCGCCCTGCAGATCGCCGGCTGGAGCGAACGTGCGCGTAGCGACATCGAGATTTTCCGCCTCGTCGACACGGAGGGGCTGACGCCGCTGCTGATGGTCCTGAATGCCGGTGATCCGCCACGCGCGCCGAACGCGGAGGGTGGAGGCGCACTCAGTTCATGAGCATACAGGCGCCGAGGTTTCGCCTTCTCCCAGGCGTCGCGATATGGCTCCCGAGCACCGCAGGGTTCGGCCGCTGATCAGAGCAGCGCGGTAGCCTCGGGAATATGCCTTTTGCCGTTGACCTGCCGCATCCTTGGTATGGAACCCAGGCGGCAAGGAACCGGGGTTCACGGCTCGGGTTGTCCTTGCGAGCTTCGAGAAGGAGGTGCGGGGCAATGCCGAAAACCCGAAAACGTGCAACGCGGCCACCGCAGGCGCACGAGATCAACGAATCGGATCTCGCGCAGGACATAATGGGGAGGAACTCCCTGCAGGGTGACGACCAGCAGAACGTGCACAACGAGCGCCGTGCCGTACCCAACGTGCGCGGAGAGGCAGACGCGCTGATGGAAACCTACGAGAAGTCCGATAAGGACATCCGCGCGAAACGGGATCTCGGCAAGGGCCGCCGCCACTCACCTGAGCATCCTTACAACAAACCGGAAGAGCCGGAAGGAGAGTAGCCGGCTCGCAGAAGCCGCACACACCGGAAACTCGTCCCTATCCCTTACACCATGCGAAATCCAAGCCAGACGCTTCACCATCCGAGGTGATGGGCCTAATGTGCTTCGAGCACTTCAGCACACGACTGCTGCCTTCGGGCAGCGCGGAAGGAGAAGCTCCAGATGGCCTTGGCTGAGAACGCGGCTGTGCGGGCGCCGAAGCGCGCCCAGATGTTGATCGATGGCGAGTGGACCGACAGCGCCAGCGTTGGCGAGATCGTCGTCGAGAGTCCTGGCAACCGCAAGCCGATCGCCAGCGTCCCTCGCGGCAGAGCCGAAGATATCGACCTGGCCGTCAGGGCCGCGGCCAAAGCGTTCGAGAGCTGGAGCCGCGCCGTTCCCCGCGAGCGCGGTCGCATGCTGCAGAAGATCGCCGATGCGGTTGAAGCCCGCGTCGAGGAGCTGGCCCGCATCATTGCCGAGGAAACCGGTAATGCGCTCCGGACGCAGGCGCGCCCGGAGGCGAAGGGCGCGGCCGATATCATCCGCTACTTCGGCGGCCTCGCCAGCGAGCTGAAAGGCGAGACCATCCCGCTCGGTGAGCATGTTCTGAGCTACACGCGCCGCGAGCCGATCGGCGTCGTCGGCGCGATCATTCCCTGGAACGCGCCCGTTCTGCTTGCTGCGCTCAAGATCGCGCCAGCGCTGTGCGCCGGCAACACGCTGGTCCTCAAGGCGGCTGAGGACGCGCCCCTCGGCGTCCTGTGGCTCGCGGCTGTGTGCCAGGATCACCTGCCGAAGGGCGTGCTCAACGTGCTCACCGGCTATGGTGAGGAAGCGGGCGCTGCCCTGTCCAATCATCCGGGTATTCGCAAGCTCTCCTTCACCGGCTCGACCGAGGTCGGCAAGCTCATCATGCGTGCAGCATCCGAGCGTATCGTACCGGTATCGCTGGAACTCGGCGGAAAGAGTCCGTCGATCGTCTATCCGGATGCGGACGAGGACTGGGCCGTGGACGGCATCATTTCCGCCATGCGGTTCACGCGGCAGAGCCAGTCTTGCACTGCGGGGTCGCGGCTGTTCCTGCACGCGGATATCTTCGACAGCTTCCTCGGACGCCTGGCGGAGAAGACCGCGAAGCTCAAGATCGGCGATCCGCTGGATGAAGCAACCGACATGGGCGCGATCATCAACGAAAAGCAGTTCAGGAAGGTCTGCGGCTACGTCGAGGAAGGACTGCGTCGGCCCGACGCCAAGCTGGTGATGGGAGGCCTGCCCCCGAAGTCGGGGCCACTCTCCGAAGGCTACTACACACTGCCGACCATCTTCGCCAATGCCGCCAATGACTGGCGGCTGGCGCGCGAGGAGATTTTCGGCCCGGTGCTGGTCGCCATCCGCTGGACGGACGAGGAGGAGGCGATCCGCATGGCGAACGACAGCCATTACGGCCTCGCCGCCTACGTCTGGACACACGACATCGGCCGGGCACTGCGCACCGCTCACCGCATCGAGGCTGGCTGGGTGCAGGTCAATCAGGGCCTCGGCCAGTCGCCGGGACACTCCTATGGCGGCGTCAAGCAAAGCGGGATTGGCCGGGAGTTCTCGCTGGAAGGCATGCTGGACAGCTTCACGCAGCGCAAGAACGTGACCGTCAACCTGGACACGCCCGCGAAGACGGCATGAAGTTCGTCACCTGACGGTGTTGCAGCTGCCGCACCGCCGCGGCAGCTCGGGAGCTAAGCAGGGCCCGGCCGCCCCGCCGAAGCCGGCCGTCGCGCCAGCGGCGAACAGCCGGCGTCAGGCCGGCCTGTTCATCTTCTCGACCCGTTCTGAACATATT
>JAEVZQ010000250.1 GCA_023392135.1 Pseudomonadota bacterium
GCCTTCAATCGCGAGACGACGATCGCGTCCTCCTCGGGTACGAAGTCCTTGTAGATTTTCGAGCCGCCCGTCGTCGGAATTCCACGCGTATATATGATATCCTTGATCGAAACCGGTACACTGTCCAGAGGGCCGAGGACCTGTCCCTTGGACCGCCGGGCATCGGCGGCGCGGGCTTCCTCAAGAGCCGACTCGGCTGCGACGGTCGTGAACGCGTTTATCTTGGGATTGACGGCTGCAATTCGCCCCAGAGCGGCAGCAATCACGGCTTCGGCTGTCAGTTCGCCCGCACGCACCTCTTCAACGATGGCGCCGGCATCGAGCCCACAAATATCTTCGGTGTTCATGGCCAATTCTCCGAATGCGACCTTCACCCCCCGATCGGCAAAGTCGCTCTGGATGCCCGGGTCGCCTCAGTGTCGACGGTGAGCGTATCTGGATCGATGACCACGCCGTAATCGCGGCGCGCACCCTCGACGGTGACATAGCCCTTTCTGACGTCCCATGCGACCTCGGTCAGGTCGCGCTCCACCGGATTGCCCCACCCGCCACCGCCCGCACTTTCGATGCGAATGACATCGCCACTGTTCAGCACGATGTTGTCCGCGAGTGTCGGTAGGCTCTGCTCCTGGGGCGTGCCCGGATTGAGAATGATCCGCCCGAGCTTGCCCGCTTTGCCGCCCGCCATGCCAAATGCCGGCTGCAAGGCATTGACCATCATCGTGCAAAGGGTGACTTGGTCACCCAATATGCGGATTTGCCGGATGACGCCCACTCCGCCGCGGCGTTTTCCAGCGCCGCCCGAGTCGGGGGCGATGCCATACTGCTCGATGCGAAATGGGTATTCGGCTTCCAGCCATTCGGTCGGATTGTTCTTCTGGCCGATGAAGTAGATCGCGTCCAGGCCATCAAGTGTCGGCCGCGCACCCTGGCCCACGCCAATGCCATCGAAGCAGTAGATAAGTCGGCCGCTCGCGGGGTCCATCGCACGCAGCGTAACGATGCTGTAGTTGCATGATGCTGCGGCCATCTTGTCAGGCACGGCCTGCCCGAGCGCCTTGATTATAGAGTTGGTGACAAGAATGCGTGACAGCGCTCGCAGCGCCACCCCGCCAGGAAATCTCGGTTGCAGGATACTTCCCGGCCTGAGCTTTATTTCATCAGCAACAGCGGCGAGGCCGTCGTTCAGAACCAGCGCCTCGTCATGAGCCTGCAGGAGGCGCCCGAGAATGACACTCGTCAGAATGCCCTCGTGGAGAATGAAGTTGATCGGGCCGAGGGCCTGATCGTCAGTTTCCGTAAAATCGAAGGTTATGCGATTGCCGGCGCGTTCCAGGCGAAGCGCGACGCGGAACGGACCACCACCGAAGCCGTCGTCGTCAACGAAGTCGTCTCCGCGCCAAACCCCGTCCGGCAGCAGCTGCTCCAGAAGGAGGCGGCCTGCTGAGGCGCTCTGGGCGAGAATATGTACGCAGCCCGCCAACACGCGCTCGACACCGTATTGCTCGAACAACTCCTCGACGCGGCGCACTCCGAGCTGGCAGGCGCTGATGCAGGCGCGTACGTCTCCGTCGAGAAACTGCGGGAAACGCGTGTTGCGAATGATGAGGCTGTAGACGTCATCCGAATACCTGCCGCCTTGCACAAGGCGGATAGGTGGAATGAGAACGCCTTCGTGAAATACTTCCGTCGCCTGGGGAGACATCCCCCCTGCTGCAATGCCACCGACATCCCAGAAGTGCCCAAAGAGGGCGACGAACGCGCGAACTGTGCCGCTTTCAAACACCGGCAATGCGAAACAGAGATCGGGCACGTGGCCGACGGCGCCATCCGACAGGTATGGATCGTTGTAGCAATAGACGTCGCCCGGTTGCATGCTCTCCAGCGGGAACCTGGCAAGGATCGGCTCGATCATGCCAGGACCCTGCATGAGGAATTGGGCCAGCACCATCTTTCCGGCAGCATCGAATAGCCCGACCGCATAGTCCTGCTTTTCACGGATGATCGGGGACATGGCGGTGCGCTCGATGAGCAGGCTCATCTCCTGCACCATCGAAGTGAACGTTCCCTTGAGGATCTCCTGGAAGATCGACTCGGGAAGAACATCGCTGCTGCCCAGGTCCTGGCGATCCACTGTGTTCATGCCTAGTCTCCTGCCCGCGATGCAATCAAATTCCCGCAGTCATCCGCTTTCACCCGCCAGCCGGGGCGCAAGTAGATGGTGCTGTCCGCTTGATCGATCACCCCCGGGCCCTCGATCACCGCGCCCGTCGGTATGTCGTCGCGCGCGTAAGCCGGGCAGGTGCGATAGCCCTCGGCGTCGCCGATGTAGATCCGGCGTTCAGCGGACGGTCGCACAGCGGTAGCACTTGCGGCAGGTCGCCGTGCGAGCTCCAGTCGCGGGGCTGCGCCGATGGCGGCAATGCGGACACTGATGACCTGGATGGGCGAGGTACGGATCGCGAATCCGTACAGGTGCTCGTGCAGATCGTGGAAATCACTTTCAATCCGCCGCATCGCTTCTGAAGTTACACCATCGCCGGCAGACAGTATCATCTGCAGTTCATGGCCCTGATTGGGGTAGCGCGCGTCCAGATAGCGTTCGATCAGCCGATCCTCTGGCGCCATATTCTCTTGGTCCAGCCACGTGTTCGCGGCCGCCTCGAGGTGCTGGAG
>JAEVZQ010000334.1 GCA_023392135.1 Pseudomonadota bacterium
CGCGTGTTCAAGGGCCGCGATTCCACAGGGGTACGCGGCGTCCGCCTGGACGGCGACGACGTCGTCATTTCCATGGCCATCCTCACGCACGTCGAGGCTTCCCCGGCCGAGCGCTTGGCCTACCTGAAGCAGGCGGGCGCAGTGCGCCGCGGCCAGATGGAGGATGAGGAGATTCCGGCTGTCGAGGCCGACACGGATGTCGAAGCCGAGGCTGCCGGCGAATCCGCGGAGCTGACGCCGGAGCGCTATGCGGAGCTCTCGGCGAAGGAGCAGCTCATCCTCACCGTATCGCAGCGCGGCTTCGGCAAGCGGTCGTCCTCCTACGAGTACCGGGTCTCCGGACGTGGGGGCAAGGGCATCGCAGCAATGGTCGTCAACGAGCGCAACGGACCGCTGGTGGCCTCCTTCCCCGTGGAGGATACGGACCAGATCATGCTCGTCACCGACCATGGCAAGCTGATCCGCACTCCCATCGACGACGTGCGGATCGCCGGGCGCAATACACAAGGCGTACGCATCTTCCGCACCGAAGAGGACGAAAAGGTCGTCTCCGTCGAACGCATTCCCGAGGAGAGCAACGGGAATGGAAATGGCGGGAACGGAAACGGCAATGGCGAGGAATCCAGCGAGGGCAGCACGGATTTGACATAGGTTGTTAAGTCCGACTACTGAATTCTCCTGATCGATGTGGAAACGGCACGGGCTTCCCGTGCCGTTTTTCCTGAAGATGGAAGCTGATCAGGGGAAGGCGAAATGAAACGCGCGCTAGCAGCTTTGTTTGCTCTCTTCTTTTTCTGCACGCCCGGTGCGGTCCTCGCGCAAAAGGACAGAGTTGAGGAAATCGCCACGCGCGGCCAGTCCATGCGCGTCCTCCTGACCGAGCCCGCCAAGCCGATCGGGAGCGTCATTCTGATCGCCGGCAGTCACGGAAATCTGGCGCTGACTGCGGATGGCAAGATCGGATGGGGTGCCGGCAATCAACTCGTCCGAACCCGGGCGCTCTATGCCAAGGCCGGGTACGTCGCCGCAACACCCGACCTCGCGCCCGATCTGAAGCAGGGCAAAGGAGTCGTCCCCAGATATCGCTGGTCGGATGCGCATGCTTCCGACATCGGTGCGCTCGTGAAGCACTTGCGGCGGATCGCAGCGCCCGTTTACCTCTTCGGCACCAGCCGGGGTGCCATTTCCGTTGTCAACGCCGCCGTGAAGCTGTCGGGTGAGGAGGCTCCCGATGCCCTTGTCCTCACAGCCGGCATGCTGATTCATATCGATCCGAAGCAGCCATCGGCCGAGAGGAATGTCGGCCACCTCGAACGCATCAGGCAGCCGGTGTTGCTGGTTTATCATCAAAACGACAAATGCAAGTTCACGCCGGCTTCCTCGGCCGAACAGTTCGCAAAGCTGTTGACTTCCGCCAGGAAGGCCGACGTCAAGCTGCTGTCCGGCGGGACTGCTGCAGGTGATCCCTGCGAAGCGAACCATTATCACGGGTTCCGTGGCCTCGACACGGAGGTCGTCCGCGTTACTACGGGCTGGCTCGGTGCCCTGAGAAACTGACGATTGGCTCCTCTCAGCAGGCAGGAGATCGGCTAATGTCGCTACATGTGCTTGTCGCCTTCGACGGCGCCTGCTGTTTGCTGGCCCTTACTCCCGGGCCGATGATGTCGCTGATCATGGCGAATGTGGCGACCCACGGTGTGCATGCGGGCCTGTGGACGATCGCCGGCAGCCTCGTCGGCCTGTCGCTGCTGGTCGCCGCCGCTGCCCTCGGCATGACCTCGCTCATGGTCTTCATGTCGGAGTGGTTCGACGTGATCCGGTGGATCGGGGCGCTCTACCTGGCCTGGCTCGGCTTCGATCGGTTGAAGCGGGCCTGGCAGGCTAACTCGCCGACGCTCCAGCCGGCGCGCGCGCCCTCTCACCGGGGCTGGTTTCTTCAAGCCATGGCCGTGAGCCTCAGCAACCCGAAGGTGCTGCTGTTCCTCGGCGCTTTCCTGCCCCAGTTCGTCGACACCAGCGGAAACGTCGAGCTGCAGCTCTCGTTGCTCGCGGTGACGTTTATCGCCGTGATCGGTGTTTCTGACGTGAGCTATGCCATCGCGTTGGGGCGGATGCGGAACCTGTTTGCTGGCGGCCGCGCGCGCCTGCTCGACGGCATTTCGGGGACTGTCCAGCTGCTGGGTGGGCTCGTCCTCGCGACGGCACGGCGACCCTGACCGGAAGAGCGTTCGGCTGGTCACCAAGTCTTTGGCGCCCATGCACCATCCTGCTATGGTTCGGGCAACGAATGCCGAGCGGGGAGCCGAACGCTATGTCGAAGCCTGAAGATCAAGCGCCACGCGAGCAGGGGCTCTTGCGCGGTCTGCAGAACTACGGCGATCGCGATTTCTCGGTCTACATGCGGCGGGCGTTCGTAAAGTCGATGGGCTATTCGGCGGACGAGCTTACCAGGCCCGTAATCGGCATTGCGGCTACGTCCAGCCAATTCAATCCCTGCCATCGGCATTTCCCCGAGCTGATCGAGGCGGTTCGGCGCGGAGTTACGGCGGCGGGCGGCTTGGCGCTCACGTTTCCGACCATCT
>JAEVZQ010000325.1 GCA_023392135.1 Pseudomonadota bacterium
TGACCTCCGGTTGCTCGTGGATCTCCTTGGCCATGAAATGGCGGTAGTTGCCCTTGTCCACCAATAATGAGCTCGCGACCGACTTCACCTGCGGACGCTCGACCGGGTTTCCAGAGCCATCGTGAAAGCTGGCGCCATCGCGGGTCAGAACCACCCAGTCGCCGTCCTCCAGGTAGGTGATGGTGTCGGTGAACGGCGCCAGCGCGATGGCATCCGAGCCGAGGTACATCTCACCATTGCCATGGCCGACGGCCAGCGGCGGCCCCTGCCGGGCGCCGATCATCAGATCGTCGTGGCCGGCGAAAACGATCCCCAGCGCAAAGGCGCCCGTCAGGCGCTGTAGGGCCATGCGGGCGGCCTCGACCGGCGAGTGGCCCTGATCGAGGTATTCAGTGACGAGGTGCAGGACGGTTTCGGTGTCCGTCTCGGTCTGGAACTCGTGCCCTTTTGCGGCGAGCTCGTCCTTCAGCTCCTGGAAATTCTCGATGATGCCGTTGTGGACGACAGCGACGCGGTCGTTCATGTGCGGGTGGGCATTGCGCTCTATCGGGCGCCCGTGCGTCGCACACCGCGTGTGGCCGATGCCGGCGCGACCCTGGAGCGGCTCGCTCAGAAGCCTTGCTTCGAGGTTCCTGAGCTTGCCCTCGGCGCGGCGCCGATCGAGATGGCCGTTCTCCACCGTGGCGATGCCAGCCGAGTCGTAGCCGCGATATTCGAGCCGCCGAAGCGCATCGACGAGATCCCCCGCGACGGGCTTCGAGCCAAGGATGCCGACGATCCCGCACATTCCAATGCTTCCTTTTGAGAAGGTCTGTTGCCCTCCTGCTACGTCGGGACTAACCCGGAGACAACTCAAACCGTATTACTTGGTTTTTCGGATCCTACGAACGCGCCTGTTCTTTGCGGCGTTTCATGATCGTCTTGAACTTGGCCGCCCAGCCCTCGCGCGTGCTTTGCTCGCTCCTTTCGAGTGCGAGTGCATCTGCCGGAACATCCTTCGTGATCACGCTTCCGGAGCCGATGAATGCGCCCTCCCCGATCGTGACGGGCGCCACCAGCGACGTGTTCGAGCCGATGAAAGCGCCTGGCCCGATCTCAGTCCGGTATTTGAAAAACCCGTCGTAGTTGCAGAAGATCGTCCCTGCACCGATGTTTGCACCGGCGCCCACGCGGCCGTCCCCGAGATAGGAGAGGTGGTTCGCCTTGGCGCCTTCCTCGACGGTCGTGTTCTTGACCTCGACGAAGTTGCCGATCTTCGAGCGAGGGCCGAGATCGGCGCCGGGCCTCAGTCGCGCGAACGGCCCAATTTCGGCGCCCCGGTGCAGGCGTGCGCCTTCCATGTGGCTATTGGCGTGGATCAGGACCTCGTCCTCGACGACGACGCGCGGCCCGAAGAATACGTTGGGCTCGATCGTCACGTCGCGGCCGATTTGCGTGTCATGGCTGAACCAGACCGTCTCGGGTGCGATGAGCGTCGCGCCATCAGCCATCACGCGCTCGCGGAAGCGACGCTGGAATACGGCCTCCGCGATCGCGAGCTGGTTGCGGGAATTGACGCCCAGCACCTCCTCTTCCGGGCAGGTGCGGACACCGACGCGACCGCCCTTGGCCCTTGCGATCGCGACGGCGTCTGTCAGGTAGTATTCCTGTTGCGCATTATCGGTGGCGATGGCGTCGAGCAACGCGAGCAGCCGCTCGCCCCGGAACGCCATGACGCCCGCGTTGCACAGGGTGACCGCCCGCTCTATAGCGCTCGCATCCTTGTGCTCGCGGATGGCGGTGACATGGCCTGCCTCGTCACAGAGCAGCCGGCCATAGCCGGTGGGGTCGGCGGCCTCGAAGCCCAGCACTGCGACCGCGGTCTCCGCATCGAGGCAACCAGCCAGGCCGCTCAGCGAATCCGGCATGATGAGCGGCGTATCGGCGAATGCGACCAGCACGTCGCCCGTGTGTCCCTCGATCGCCGAGCGTGCCGCAAGAACCGCGTGCGCCGTCCCAAGCTGCTGGTCCTGTATGAAAACCTCCGCGCCGGGTGCACGCGCCTCGACCTCCGCCCCTACGGCCTCCATCTCAGGACCGATTACAACGGCAATACGATCGCTCCCCGCCTCTCCGACCGTGCGAAGCACGTGTCCCAGCAGCGAAAGCCCGCCAACGCGGTGCAGTACCTTCGGAATGGCAGATTTCATTCGCGTGCCCTTGCCGGCCGCGAGGACGATGGTGAGCAGTGGACGAGAGGTCATGGGTTCCCCGGCTCAATGCCTATCTGGTGAACGCGCGGCGGACCGTTCGAGGCGGCCGCCCCCGCGCCGAACGGTGTCTCAACCGGAAATGCTTTGCAAGCGAACCTCGGCGGGCCGATGGCGCCTGCCGAGAGGGCCCTCTGGTTGCAACGATTTTGAAATATCCACAGGGCTGCGGCCTGCCGTTCCTCCTGATCCGTTGACCCGACGAACGGACTCGGACGACGGTTTGGCGCAAGCGAATCATTGGCTTGGCCGCGCGATCCGCGTTCTGCATGCGCCGGCCTGAGCGAGGCGAGGTTCAAGCCAACATGCGAGCGCAAAGAACACCGGATCACCCGCCCGAGCCGGCGGCGTCGAAAGCCTCCTCGGGGCTCTATCTGGCGACTTGGGCCGTGCTCGCGGCCGCAGCGTCGGGCTACATGGGCGTCCTGCTGCTGCAGCCGGACTGGGCCGCTCCGCTCACGACCCAGTCGCTCCGGACGGAGGAGCCGCAACCTGCCGACCCCGAGATCGTCGCGCAACTGACCGGCGAAATCGATACGTTGCGCACGACCGTCGCCGACCTGCAGCGCGAGCTGACGGAGGTGAAGTCGACGGCAGCCGCCAAGCAGGATATCGAAGCGATCAGAGAGGATGTGCGCGCAGCCATTGCTCCGCCCGCCCCGGAGCCGGCCGCTTCGCAGACGGCTGATGCGGGCCGCAGCCTGCCAGTCATTCTGAATTCTCAGTCGGCCGAGCCGCAGCTCAGAAGCACCCAGGCAGAGCCGCCCGAGCAGAAAATCGTTCGCGTGCATCCGCAGGAGGAGTCGCTACCGAAGGACAATCACGACGTTCTGGGCCCCCTGAGCGTCAAAATCGTGAACGCCACTCCCGTGCAGCAGACCCAGGCTGACGCTAACGCAGGTCTGATCGTATCGACAGAGAGGATCGCGGAGGTGCAGCGGCAGGATGCACCTCAGAGCGTCGCCGCACCGCCGACACCGCCGCTGCCCACCAGGAAGGTAGCCTTGCTCGATACGAGGCCCGCCCATAGACTCGTGCCGAATCCGGTTGTGACGATCCCGACCGCTCCGACCGAGCACGGTCTGCCTCTGGCGACCGGTAGCCTGCCGCCCGCTGCGCCCTCGCAGATCACCTTCGGTCCGGCGACCGTGACCCCGGTTTCGGAATCCTATGCGGTCCATCTCGACGCCGGGCCATCGCTCGAGGCCCTGCGGCTGCGCTGGAGCGTGCTCCATGATCGCCATCAGAGCGCGCTGAGGGACCTCGAGCCACGGTATCTGGCAGGCGGCTCACCGGCCGCGCCCAGCTATGAGCTCATCGCCGGTCCGATTACCTCACTCGAGGAAGCGAGCCGCATCTGCGCCCTGCTTCGCGCCAGGGCCGTTGTCTGCTCCGTCGGCGGACCCTTTGCTGGGGAGGCACTCTGAATTCGGCAGTCGGCAATAGGCGATCGGCAGTCGATTCAATCACGACTGCCGGCGACACCTCAGCGCTCCACCGGCTCCACGATCTCCGGCGTCTTTTGCGCATCATTCCTGCTATCCGGTGCCGGCAGCATGCGTGGCTCGGACTTCGGGGTCCGCACCTTCGGCGACGTGCGCAGCATGGCACGCACGGATCGCGAGATGGCAACCACGCCCTCGTTGGCATAGGCCTCGTGGTTGCGCTCGAACTCCTTGAGGTCATAGCGGTAGTTCACCATGATCCCGTGCGACTCGCGCAATCCCTTTGCTGAGGTGTCTGCCAGCCAATTGATGCGCTCCAGCCGCGCGCCGTTGCCGAGGTGGAACCGCG
>JAEVZQ010000354.1 GCA_023392135.1 Pseudomonadota bacterium
TCCCAGATATTGACCGTGCCGACATCGAGCTCGTTGATGAAGCGCGTGATGTAGTCGAGCCGGTTCGTGCACACCCCGGAGGAGAGGCCGAATGCCGTCGAGTTGGAGATCCGGATGACCTCAGCAACGTCGTTGGGGCACCGGATGATAGGAATGACGGGCCCGAATGTTTCTTCCTTCACCAACTCGCAGTCGTAGGGCACGTGATCGACAACCGTCGCCGGGTAGAGCGCGCCCTTGCGATCGTTGCCCAGGAGCAGCTTCGCACCTGCCTCCACAGCAGCGTTCACCCTCGCCTCGAACTGCTTGGCCGCGCCGTCATGGATCACCGTTCCGATATCCGTCTCCGGATCCATCGGATCACCGGACTTGAGCTTTTTCGCCTTGGCCAGAACCAGCTCCGCGAACTGATCGGCAACGGATTCGACCACGAGGATGCGCTTTACCGCCGTGCAACGCTGGCCGGAGTTCTTGGTCGCACCCTGCACGGCCAGCTCGGCCGCCTTGTCGAGGTCGGCGTCGTCCATGACGATCAACGGATCATTGCCGCCGAGCTCCAGGATCACGCGCTTATAGCCTGCCTTCTCGGCGATGTACTTGCCGACCTTCACGCTGCCGGTGAACGTGACGATGTCGGCCCGCGGGTCGGTGATCATCGCGTCGCCCATCGTACGCGGATTGCCGGTGACGATCGACAGCATCTCCGGCGGCAGGCCCGCCTCGTAAAGAATGTCGGCGAGAAGCAGCGCCGTCAGCGGCGTCTGCTCGGTCGGCTTCGCGACGACCCGATTGTTGGTGGCGATGGCTGGCGCGATCTTGTGGCTGATCATGTTCAGCGGATGGTTGAACGGCGTGATCGCGGAGATGCAGCCAAGCACCGGCGTGCGCGAGGTATAGATACGCCGCGCCTTTCCGTGCGGTGTGATATCGCAGGAGTAGATTTCGCTGTCGTCGCGGATCGCGAGCTGGCCTGCGAGAAGATAGACGTCGTAGGCGCGACCGACCTCATAGAGCGAGTCCTTGAGGCAGAGGCCAGACTCTGCCGTGATGAGATGCGCGATTTCCTCTTTCCGCGAGGCCAGGATCTCGGCCGTGCGGGTCAGGATTTTCTGCCGATCGTAGCGCGTCAGCTTGGAGCGGTATTCGTTTCCGATACGGAAGGCCTCGGCCACCTGGTCCGGCCGCGCCGCCGGTACCGTTCCGACCACCTCACCCGTATAGGGGTTGAACACCTCCAGCCGCTCATCGGCATCGACCAGCTTACCGGCGATGCGCATCTTCTCGTGCGCGGCGGTGGGCAGCTTGGGTTTTCTGACGTGGTCTTGCATTCGGTCTGTCTCCCGGACGCTTCTGGAGCCTATACCGGCCGATATTCATTCGATGTCATCCCGGCGCTTGTCGTCGGATCCACTGATCCGCTTGTGCCGGCGCTTCCGTTAGCTGGATCCCGGGCACAAGGCCCGGGATGACACATTGCTTCAATCTGTACAGCTCATGCCAAATGATTCAGCGCAACAGCGAAAACATCGAAATTGCGCAGTCGATGGCCTTGCGGAATCTCGACTTTGCGGTTCGAAATCATCGGCACGCGCTGCTCCATCAGGCCGCCATGAGAGCGGAGAGGCTCGTCCAGGCCGGAAAGGTCGTGTTTTTCCGGCGCGGTGCCGAGAACTTTATTCTCGGTCGACAGCACAACGATGTCGCCGATGCGATCCGGCGGAAGCTCGAACCGTTCGCAGGCCTCCGCCTTGTTGACGGCAAGGTCGACACCCTCGATGCCGCGCAGTCGATGCAGAAGATCTGAAACATCGGCACCGCTCGGGACGTGCACGGTCGCAAAGGAGCCCAGCGCGCCATGATGCGCCACGTAAGGATCAGTGATCGGCAGGATGACGCGAGCAGCCTCCTTCCCGAGCCACTCATCGAACAACGTCTGAAGATAAATGACATCCGGCGAGCCGTCGGGGAGGTGCTTGTTTCTCATGCCGTGGTCGGCCGTTGCCACGACAATCGCACCCGCCTTGTCGAGCTGATCGAGATAGCCGTCGATCATTGCATAAAAATCATTGGCTATTTTCGTACCCGGGCCGACTTTGTGCTGAATGTAATCAGTTGTCGACAGATACATGACGTCCGGCCGGAACGTCTGGACCAGTTTGACGCCAGCAGCGAAGACGAACTCGGACAGCCCCGCGGAGTAAACATCCGGCAGTGGCAGGCCGACGAACTCGAGCACCCCGTCGATGCCGTTCGCTTCTTTTGTCGCCTTGTCGGCACGCTCGGAGGAGAAGGCGATGGCGCGACCCGTGGAATAATCGAGACCGTTCGACAGCAACAGCCGCAGCTTGTCTTTTGCGGTCACCATCGCGACCTTGGCGCCGGCATCATGGAACGCCTTGAGGATCGTCGGCGCCCGCAGGAACTTCGGGTCGTTCATCATCACTTCGGGCTGGGTGGCTGGGTCCCAGAAGAAGTTGCCCGCAATGCCGTGCACGGCAGGGGGGCGTCCAGTGATGATCGACAGGTTGTTCGGGTTTGTGAAGCTCGGAATGACGCTGTCGGCGAGCAGGTTCGCGCCGTCGCGCATGAAGCGCTCGAATGTGGGCGCCCGGCCGGCCTTGATGGTTTCCTCGATATAGCCCGGCTCGGAACCATCGAGGCAGATGACCACCGTCGGTGCTTTCGGGAACCTGTACGTCCGCTCGTTGCAGGTCACCTGATTGACAGCGTGATTTGTATTCATGAATTTCAGCTCCTCAGGCTGCCGATTTCAGGCTCGATATTCCCATTTCCCTCAGCACATCCGCAACCGCAGCCAGCGCGCCGCGCATGTGGCCGGCGTTGAGCCTGCCGATGCAGCCGATGCGGAAGCTGTCCGCCACGGTGAGCTTGCCGGGGTAGATCACATACCCGCGGTCTTTCAGCGAGTCGTAGAAAGTCTGGAAAACGAACTTCGGATCCCTTGGCATGTGGAAGGTGACAATGATCGGCGCCTGCAGCTTTTCTGGAAGCAGCGGCGTAAATCCCAGCTCCCGCATGCCGTCAATGAGAACCTTGCAGTTCTCGGCATAACGCCCGCCGCGTCCGGGCTGGCCACCTTCCTCCTGGAACTCGGCCAGCGCTTGGTGGAATGAAACGATCACGTGAATTGGTGGCGTAAAGCGATATTGACCGGTCTTCACGAAATTCTGCCACTGATCATAAAGATCGAGCACCAGCGTGGTCGCGTTGCCTTTGCATTCGGCCAGCGCCGCCTCTCTTGCAATCACGAATCCGAGCCCCGGCACACCCTCGATGCACTTGTTCGAGGAGGCGGCGACGGCATCGAATTTGACCTGGGCCGCATCGAGCGGCAGCGCCCCAAAAGCGCTCATGGCGTCGATCAGTAGCCGGCGTCCATGCCGCTCGACGATGGCACCTACCTCGGCCACCGGGTTCCGGATGCCGCTGGTCGTCTCGCACTGCACGACAAAGACATGCGTGATCGCCTTGTCTGCGGCGAGGATGCGGTCCACCTCGGCGAGATCCGGCGGGGTATCCTCGGGCGTCTCATGCACCACCACAGCGCGCTTGGCGATCTCGCAGATGCGCTTGGCGCGGTGGCCATAGGCACCGTTGATGAGCAGCAGCACCTTGCCGCTGGCCGGAATGAAAGTCGTCAGCATCGCCTCGACGGCGAACGTGCCTGAGCCCTGCATCGGCACCGTGGCGTGCGTGCCGCCCGCATTCACGATGGTCGGCAGGATTTCCAACACCTCCTTGTTGATCCGGAGGAACGTGGAATCGCGAGAGCCCCAATCATGGACCATCACCTCCTTGACCGACTTCGCCGTCGTGAGCGGGCCGGGTGTAAGGAGAAGCGGATCGCCGGTCTCAGAGACAGCGGGTGTGCCGACCATGTAATCTGGCCTCCAGTGGCTTAGGCTTGGTTTGCGCCGACACTAGCGCGGCCCTATATATTGATCCAATATACCCCTTCGATTGGTACCATAGACATCATCTATGAATCTGACGCACGTGCTGGCCTTCCATCGCGTCGCGACGGCCGGGAGCTTCACCGTTGCCTCGAGGCTGGCCGGCGTGAGCCAGCCGACGCTATCGGCGCAGGTCCGGTCTCTGGAGCAGTCGGCGGGCGTCGCGCTTTTCGAGCGTGGCGGCCGCGGCGTCCGGCTGACTGCCGCTGGCGAGCAGCTTTTCGCGGCAACGCGGAAGCTCGCCGAAGCCATGGACGAGGTCGGCCGGCTGCTGGCGTCGAACCGCGCACCAACGCGTGGTCACCTGCGGATCGCAGCAGACAGTGCGGTGCACGTTCTGCCGGTCCTGGCCGAGTTGAAGAAAGCGGCGGCGGCGCTGAGCTTCTCACTGCACATCGATAACTCGGCCGCCGTGATGGCGCGGGTTCTCTCCAGCGAGGCCGATATCGGCATCATGGCGCGCCCAACCGACAACACGCGCCTCTTCTCGACGATGATCCGGCAGGACCGCCTGGTTCTGCTAGTCAGTCGCAAGGACGCGTTCGCCCATCGCAAGCGCGCGCGCCTGACGGACCTCGCCGGACGGGACCTCGTGGTGCGCGAGCGTGGCTCGATCACGCGCGAGGTCGCCGAGGCGCGCCTGGAATCTGCCGGCATCAGAACGGGACAGGTTTTCGACGTTGGCACACGGGAGGCTGTTTCCGAGGCCGTGGCGGCGGGCTTCGGCATCGGCCTCGCCTTTGCGAGCGAGGTCGGACGGGACCCACGATTGGTCGCAGTACGGATCCAGGATGCCGATGTCGCCGTTGCCGAATATGCAATCTGTCTTTCGGAACGGCGGAGCATAGGAACGGTCGCAAAGTTTCTGGAAACAGCCCGCCGCCTTGCGATCCGGAACGGTTGGCTTACGGACCACAACAGCTCCGGACCATGAGCTAGGCTTTTCGAAAAAGGAGGGGTATGTTGGCTAGTTCGCGACAGTGCCACGATCTTCGCTTCTGATCCTGATGGCGTCGCGTTTTTACTCGGAGACAAAAAAAGAAAATGCATGGAAGCGAGCTGCTCCTGACACTGCTGGGCGGCGTCGCGCTCCTAATCTGGGGCGTGCGCATGGTCCGTACCGGTCTGACGCGTGCGTTCGGCGCGCCGCTGCGAAGTGTGCTCAACAAGGCCTCCAAGAACCGGCTGACGGCATTTGGCGCCGGCGGCGGCGTGGCCGGCGT
>JAEVZQ010000398.1 GCA_023392135.1 Pseudomonadota bacterium
CTGAAGGCTCTCCGGACCGACACCGGCCTGCGTATAGAGGCGATCGGCAAGGCCCGCCCAACCGCCCGGTAGTTCGTAGACGTCGTTCGCCGGATAATTGTGGATCTCCGCAGCAGCCAGAATGCGCAGCGTCGGCCCGGGCAGCTTTTCGGCGACGCCCTCGGAAGCAAGCACAATGGCATCGCCGCCCACGCAGGGCAGAACGCAGTCATAGAGGCGCAGAGGATCGGCGATCTGGCGCGCATTCAAATACGCGTCCATCGTCAGCGGCTCTTTGAACAGCGCATTCGGATTGCGCAGCGCGTTCTGCCTCAGCGCGATGCAGAACCGGCCAAAATCTTCGCGCGTTGCGCCATAGCGCTCCATGTAAAGGCGCGTGTGGAGGGCGAACATGCCGTTGGCACCGCCGAACCCCTGCGGTGACATGTACTCGCGTACCGAGCCGTTGAAGTGATCGAGCGTCTCGTTGTGCGAGGCAACGTCGAACGCGTCGGCCGCGGCGCAGACGACCACATCGCAAGCCCCGTCGCGAATGGCACGTGCTGCATGCGCCATGCCGATGATACCCGATGCGCCCCCGTAAAGTCCCTGGAACAGAAAGCGGGCTTCGATACCGATATGCTCTGCGACCGTCGCGACATTGTCCGGCGGCAGTTTGAAAGAGGTGACGGCCAAGCCATCGACCGCGGACCATGACAGGCCTGCATCGGCAAGCGCCACCGAGCCCGCCTCGTAAAGCAGCCGCTGCACGCTCTTCGGCGACCGCTTCGCATATACGGTTTGGCCCGCGCCGACAATGCGCACGCCGTCAAAAACGCCAGTCATCAGATGACCCCTTCCGCTTGCAGGGAGGCGAACTCACCCTCGGAGATTCCAAGCTCGTCGACGAAAATTGCCCGATTGTCGGCGCCGAGTGCGCGGCCGGCGTGCCGCACGGCACCCGGTGTCGAGCCAAATTTCGGAACAACACCCTGCATGCGGACCTGCCCGAAATCGTCATCGGGAACCGGGACGATGTTCTCGCGCGCCTGGTAATGCGGGTCGTTGACGATGTCAGCGATGTCGAGCACCGGCCCCGCGACCACATCAGCTTTATCAAAGATCGCCATGACCTCGTTGCAGGTGCGCTCCTTGAACCACTTGGCGATGATCTCATCCAACGCAACGTCGTGCGTGCATCGGCTGTTGTTATCGACAAAGCGCGGATCGTCGATGAGATTCGGCATACCTATGGCCGTCGCCAGCCGCTCGAAAGTGCGCTGCGAACTTGCCGAGATGCCGATCCAGCGACCATCGCTGGTCTGATAAGTGTTGCGCGGCGAATCCTCCGCCAGACGGTTACCTTGCCGCTTCTTCACAATGCCGAGTTGATCGAAGCCGATGACTTGTGCTTCGACGAGGCGGAACAGCGGCTCGTAGAGACTGACGTCAATTTCCTGTCCGCGGCCGCTCCCGTGATCCCGATTGTAGATGGCAAACATCGCAGACATCGCGGCGAACGTCGCGGCCACCGAATCGGCCATTGGAAAGCCCGGCAGTGTCGGCGGCCGGTCCGGAAAGCCGGTGAAGGATGGAATGCCCGAGAACGCTTCGGCAATGGTGCCGTACCCGCCGCGCTTGGCATAAGGCCCGGTCTGTCCGAATCCGGATACGCGCACCATGACGAGACGCGGATTGATCTTTGCAAGGGCGTCGTAGCCCAGTCCCCAGCGCTCGAAGGTTCCGGGCCGATAGTTCTCGATAACGATGTCGGCCGAGCGAACCAGCTCGCGAAAGAGCTCCTGGCCGCGGGGCTTCGACAGTGTCAGGGTGATGAGCCGCTTGTTGCGCGCAATCACCTTCCACCAGAGCGAGCGGCCTTCCTTCATCGGCGTCCAGTGACGCATAGAATCGCCGATGCCCGGCAACTCGACCTTGATCACCTCGGCGCCGAAATCAGCAAGCTGGGTGGCGGCAAGCGGGCCGGCAATCATGGTGCCGGCGTCAATGACGCGAAGCCCCTTCAACGGGCCCTGAAGAGCTGCCGCCGGCTGTGCCTGCGACTGGACGTGCACGTTCATTGTTCGACTCGCTGGTTCTCTTGAAAGCAGGTTGCAAAGATCGTGGGCGCATGCCGCGGCTCAGAGCTGGTAACCCTCCCGGAAGCGCTTCAGGAAGGCCTGCAACCGCGGCGTCTGGGGGTCGCCGAACAATTGTTCCGGCGAACCGTGCTCGAGAAGCTCACCGTCGGCCATGAACAGAACCTTGTCTGCAAAGGCGCGGGCGAATGCCATCTCGTGCGTGACGATGACCATCGTCATCCCGTCCTGGACAAGGTCGCGCATCACATCGAGCACTTCGCCCACGAGCTCAGGGTCGAGTGCCGAGGTCACCTCGTCGAACAGAATGGCTTTGGGGCGCATGGCCAGGGCACGCGCAATTGCGACGCGTTGCTGTTGGCCGCCGGACAAGCGGCCCGGCACCGCGTCCACTTTATCCGCGAGCCCCACGCGGGCGAGCAGCGAGGCAGCAAGCTCCTCCGCTTCCCTGCGCGGCATTCCGTTGACGCGCACCGGTCCAAGGGCAACATTTTTCAGCGCCGTCATATGCGGAAAGAGATTGAAGCTTTGAAAAACCATCCCGACCTGGGCGCGCATGCGTGCGATATCGCGTTCAGAGCGGCGGGTACGGCGGCCGGACGTTGGCTCGACCTCATAGCCCATCGCCTCGCCGCCAATGCGGATCTCGCCCTCCTGGAATTCTCGAGCAGGTTGATGCACCGCAGGAAGGTGGTCTTTCCCGAGCCGCTCGGCCCTATGACGACGACGGCCTCGCCGCGGTGGACGTCGGTCGACAGCCCTTTGAGGACTTGGTTCGGGCCGTACCATTTCGACAGTCCGCGAACGGCGATCTCGACGGGGGCCGAAGAATGAGGCGTATCAGTGGACAAAGCTCGTCCTCCGTTCGAGGTAGGCCCCGCATCGCGATAGCAAGAAGCAAATTACGAAATAGATGAGAGCGACACCGCCGAAGATCTCGAAGGGCGCCAGCGTGCGCTCGACGATCTGGCGGCCCACGAAGGTTACGTCCGCCAGACCGATGATCGAGACGAGTGACGTACCCTTCACCAGCATGATGACAGTGTTGATATAGGGCGGGCCGGCGACACGCATGGCCTGAGGTAGAACGACATCGGCCAGGATGCGCGGGGTCCGCAGCCCGATCGCCCGGCCTGCTTCCCATTGCCCTTGGGAAACGGCGAGCACGGCGCCACGGAACACGTCAGCCATGAAGGCGGCGAAGTAGATTGCGATGACCAGAGCGCCGCCGCTCAAAGGTTCGACATTGATCCCGGTGTAGGGCAGCGCGTAGTACATCGCGAACAGCAGAACGAGCAATGGTACGCCACGTATGAGGTAGAGGTACGTCTCCGCGGCCAAGCGCAGCGCGAGCCCGCCGAACAGCTGGGCGGAGGCAGTGATCAGTCCGAACAAGGTCGCCAGGATCGTCGCCGAAACCGTGAGCAAGAGCGTGATCCAGACGCCTTGCATCAATAGCGGGAAACTGGCGATGAGAATGTCGAACATGGCGTTGGCTCACTGGACGACGCGCAAGCGCCATTCGACGAGCCGCATCAGCCCCGCGAAGGCGCTCGTTATGACGATGTAGAACAATGCGAGCGTCAGGAAGATTTCGTAGACGGCCGCCGTGCGGTCGGCCAGGAGGCGCGCCTGGAACGTGAGTTCGGCGACTGAGAGAGTTGCGACCAGAGCGGTGTCCTTGATGATGACCACGCCCTGGTTCGAAAGCGGGGGAATTACCTTCCGCAGCGCCTGCGGCAGGATCACGATTCGGAACGTCGCGCCGGGCGTCAGCCCGATGGCAAGCCCGGCCTCGGTCTGCCGCTGCGAAATTGACTGGATGCCGGCGCGATAGATCTCGGCGATGTAGGCGCCGTTCTGGAGCGTCAGTGCGATCAGTCCGGCAACGAAGCCCGAAAAGGCATATCCCAAAATCGCAGATCCAAAAAAAATGAAATACATCTGAACGAGCACGGGCGTGTTGCGCACGATCTCGATATAGGCGCGGGTCAGTACGCCGAGCGGGCGGAACTTGGACATCAGTCCAAGCACAACGGGAATTCCCCATGCCGCCGCAAGCACGATCGCAAGAGCCGACAGAGCGAGGGTCAAATAAAGACCCTGGGCCAGCGCCGGCACGATCCGGCTGATCAGTGTGAACTCGAACGGCATGGTGTAACGTTGCAAATGTTGATCAAGGCTGCCCCAAGCGTCTGGTCACAGACCATCGCCTATGCTCGCCGCCGATGCCTTGGCTATGGCGGCGAGCGATTTCTGTTGGGCGCGAGCCGGCTAAAAGCGAGGCCTGGTACGGACGGCTTTGTCGGCCGTCTGTTATTTCTCGCCACCAGCGTAGAAGCGTTGCGGCGGGGGATTGCGGCCGAACCACTTCTTGTAAACATCGGTGTAGTCGTTATAGCGCGAGCCGGCCGTCATTTCCTGGACGACGGTATCGAGCCAGAGCCAGAGCGTGAAATCGCCCGGCTTCATGAAGATGGCATTGCCCTGAATGTTCCCGAGATTTTCGGGAAGCGTTTCCAGCTCGTCGTTGTTGGCCGCATACCAGTTGATCACCGGCGAATCCATCTGCATGGCCGTCGCTTGGCCACTCTTCACGGCAAGAAACATCGCGCTTGCAGTGTCGAACGTGAGCACGTTCACGTTTGGCAGAAAGCGCTTCTGGCGATCGATCATCTGGGGATTGCTCAAATTGGCGAGCGTAAATTTGGAGTCGTTCAGCGCGGCGACGCTGTCGACGTTGGCGTCCTTGCGCACAAGGATCGAAATCCCGGAGTCGATGTAGGGACGAGTGAAAGCAACGCGCAGTGCGCGGTCAGGATAAACCGTCGTTGTCGCGATGCCGAAGTCTGCGCGGCCGGAATTCACGGCCGGCCAGCGACCTTCGCTCGTGACCGTCATGAACTCGATCTTGTTCTCGTCGCCCAGGAGGTACTTCGCGACCAGCTTCGCGATGTCGATGTCGAACCCGACGAGCTGACCCTTTTCATCCGTGTAACAGAACGGGGGCGCGGTCCCGAATGTCGCTACGATCAGCTTGTCGCGCTTGATGATTTCGTCGAGCCGCGATTCTTGAGCAGCGACGCTGCCTGAGAGCCCCATGAACACCAACGCAGCAGCGACCAGCCTCATAGCTGTCGCTCCGAGTGACCCTACGTTCATTTCTGAATCCTCCCTTCTCGATTGAGACTCCATATGGTCAGTCGTAGGCGTGAAATTTCAGAATTTGGAGTTTATTTTCTCAATATTCTATATCAGTGGACCCGAGTCAAGTTTCACCTTTCCCAATCCACGCGGGTGTATATGCGCCATAACTACTTGCCGCGGCGGGTCCGTGCTCGACCTTCTTGATGCGTCCGACCGGGGTGTCGCCGTCCGCATGCCGGAGCGCCGGCCGCTGCAGCCCAGTCTCGTCATCGAGACCTCCCCTGCACGCTATCCGCGTGCTACGTCGCCGGCACCCACTACGGTCTGGTGCTTTCGGCTACGGGAGGGGCTGAGCTCAAAGAAGAACGCTGCTGGAATTGAGCAGTCGAGGACCAACATGGCGCCGGTCTGCGGCCTGGGCCGGCTATGCTCCCGATGGCCGCTGGAAGAGGCGATTCTAGTCGCCCGCCGGGAAAATACGCGTGTGTTATCCAGGCCTCTAATCTATGGGGTCTTTTCCGCGCTCATTTCGAGCAGCTCCTCGTGCCGGCGGCGAGGTGAAGCATTGGATGCGAGCGCACTTCCGTATCGTCACATCGCTCGCACTTTGCTTGGGAAACATCGTCTGCTCGGCGACGTTGTTGGCAGATATCGATCATATGATCCAGAGCCCTGAGATGCTCGACTACGAACTCTACTACTGGTCCGTGCCCTTCCGCGGTCAGTTCGTGCGCGCTGTCCTGGCCTACGCCGAAAAGACCTGGACGGAAGCAGGCGACGCAGCGATCTCAAAGCTGATGGACGGTCCGTTGAGCCACATGCCGATCCCTTTCATGGGCCCGCCCGTCCTGATTGATAAAAAGGCAGACTTCGCCATTGCCGAGATGCCGGCCATTATCCTTTATCTGGGCGAGACGCTGGACCTCATGCCCGCCACCGCTGCCCTGCGCGCCACGACCATGAAGATCATCAACGACGCCAACGATGTGATCGACGACATCACGCTGGATGGCGGACGCGCGATGTGGACGAGAAAACGCTGGCAGGAGTTCATCCCGCGCCTGAAGAAGTGGATGTCGTTATGGGAAGAGACGGGCCGCCGACATGGTCTGAAGG
>JAEVZQ010000455.1 GCA_023392135.1 Pseudomonadota bacterium
ATCCCCTCGCCCTCGACATAGATGCGCACCATGCCGCGGTCGGTCGGACCGATCTGCAGGCTGGCGCTGACGTCGCTTTCGCGGTTGATGCCCATGGATGCCCCCTCGCGACCCGGAGATCCCCACCTAGCGCCCGCGCCGCAGCCCCGCAAGCACGCCCCTTGCGCCCCGCGCCGCGAGCGATTACAGAACCCTCCCGTGCCGCCTTAGCTCAGTTGGTTAGAGCACCAGATTGTGGATCTGGGGGTCCCCCGTTCGAGCCGGGGAGGCGGTACCATATTCGCCCAGAGCTGTTGTAGAACTGTGCCCACCAATTCTGAGTATGCTGCCAGATGATCGACGGAACATGGGCATAGCGATCCGCCACTACTGCCGTCTTTGTCCGCCACGCGTGGCACAAGCTCGATGTCGGCCCACTTGAGGCCAAGCGCATTGCTCATCCCCAAGCCCGTATCCAACGAGATCAGCATGACTGCACGGTATGCGGCGGTCACTCCCGCATCAGCACTTAAACCTGCTCTTGCGTGAGCCAGCGAACGCGGAAATGCTCTTCAGCTGAAGGAACCACTGCTCCGTCGCTTCTGCTTCTCGGCCACAATTCGGCTCAGCAAAACAGCTCCGCTCGGAGTGCCCCTCGTGGGGTGCCGATCCTAACCAGAGCCTAGCCGTAAGCCGTCGGGACCGCACCGTAGCGCGTCGATCGTGAACAATCGACCGGTTAGGCGGCGAGCTGCTTCGGGCGGATCAGCGGCGCGAGGATCATCAGCCAAAAACGCCCTCAGCCACTTGAGCAGGAGGGAGGAGTTGTAGCCGGCGGCGGCCAGGATGGCGTTGGTCGCGTCGCCCTGGGCGTGGGCGAGGTAATTGCGGCCCATCCGGTGTTCGCTCTTGGCATGACCGATCACCGGCTCGACCGCCGACCGTCGTCCGTCGTCGCAGCTCGCGCTTGGAAGCGATTCACCGGTCAGCACCGACTCGTCGACACTGAGGTATCGATCAGAGGTTCGTCCCTCGGCGGGGCGAGGCCGGAGAAATGAAACGCACCGGCTCACAGCCACAGTCGGTGGGTCCCACCGCGGGTCGGGTGGGGTGGCGTCCTGCTACTGCCCCGGTCGGATAGCGCCTGATACCGATCAGACCGCCCGACTCTGCCTCTGTTACATGGCACGGCCGTAGGTCGGGGCTGATGGACCGTTCCGCTTGACCAAGGCAAGCCGCCGACGCGAGGCGATGAAGGTGTTGCACTCGAGCAGATCAGCGGACATGTTCTGCCGCGGACGGCGGGAAGCAGCAGGGACAATGCCATGCAATCCAGAGGACCCCTCGCGGGGGTGCGCGTGCTCGAGTTCGGCCAGATCGCGGCGGGGCCGTTTGCCGGGTCGCTGCTGGCCGATCTCGGTGCGGATGTGGTCAAGGTCGAGAACCCCGCAGGCGGGGATGGCATGCGCGGGTGGCCGCCGCTGACGCGCTCCGAAGATGGCCCGGTCTATAGCGAGAACTTTGCGTCCGTGAACCGAAACAAGCGCTCGATTGTGGTCGATTTGAAGAACGCAGACGAAGTCATGCGCCTGAAGCAGCTCGTCTCCAAGGCCGACGTCATCATCGAGAACTTCCGGCCGGGTGTGCTAAAGCGGCTCGGTCTCGGCTATGAGGCCCTGAAGCCGATCAACCCGCAGCTCGTGTACTGCTCGATCTCAGGCTATGGCCAGCAGGGCCCTTATGCCGAGAAGGGGGCCTTCGACGTCACCGTTCAGGGCATGAGCGGGCTGATGAGCGTCACCGGCGAGGAAGGGCGTCCACCGGTGAAGTGCGGTGTCCCGGTGGCCGACTTCTGCGCGGGCCTCTACGGTGCCTACACGATCACCGCCGCATTGATGCAGGCGCGGCAGACCGGCGAAGGCGCCTGCATCGACTGCTCGATGCTGGGCGCGCTCATCGGTGTCGCCGCCCTGCAGACCAGCGAGTATTTCGGAACGGGCAAATCGGGCGGCCGGCTCGGCTCGGCTCACCCGAGGAACGCTCCCTATCAGGCCTATCGCGCGAGCGACGACTACTTCATCATTGCCGCGGGCAACGATACGCTCTGGCGCCAGGTGGCGGAAGCGGTTGGACTTCCCGACCTTCCCGACGACCCGCGGTTCAAAACGCAGCTCGATCGGGCGCGCAATCAGGCAGCGCTGGCCGAAATTCTCGAGGAGCCATTCAAGGCGCGAACAGCCCGGCAATGGCTCGAGGAAATGGACCGCCGCGGCGTGCCATGCGCGCCGATCAATACATATGCCGAGATTTTGAATGATCCCCATGTGCAGAGCATGGGACTGGTCCGCCCGCTGACGCTGCCCAACGGCGTCGAGACGAAGACGACAGCTTTTCCGGTTGCGATCTCAGGCTACGAGTTTGCGGTAAGGCATTCCCCGCCGGCGCTCGGGGCCCACACGGATGAGGTCATGACGGAGTGGTTGAGCGGAAGCTCGGAGTGAGCTGCCTTGGCCGGGGCCGAGCTGGATGGAATTTCAGCTCGCCCTCACCCTGCTCGTCGGCACCTTCACCTTCACGCTCTGGTTCAGCAGGTCCATCAGCACCACCAGCCTGTCCTTCTCGTCCATGTCTATGATCGTGGCGACTAACCCGTCGAACGGACCGCCTTGCATGCGAACCTGCTGCCCCGGCGTGAACGGCTCCGCCGGCTTGACGATCACGCCGTCCACCTCGCGCGCCTTCAGGCTGGTGATCAGCTCATCCTCCACGAAGCTGAGCTGATCGCCGAAGCGTACGAGGGTGCGAACGCCGAATGTCGACAAGATCGGACGCCAGCGTTGCGCAAGCTCGACGCGCGCGAACAGATAGTTCGGGAACAGCGGGCGCCGAACCTCCCTGGTCCGCCGCGCGTGGCGCACCTGGCGCTCGATCATCGGACAATAGGCGTCGAAGCCCTGGCGCATCAGGTTTTCGAGGGCGATGTGCTCCCTGTGCGGGTGGGTATTGATGGCCACCCATCGACAGGCGGCTTCGGCGGCATCCGAGACCGCAGGCTCGACCGGGATAGCCTCGCTCGCAAGTTCCGCTTCGCCGGTAAGGCCTATACGCATTTCTACCCCCACTCGCTCCAAGAACCTGCAGCCGTCGACTCTAGTCAGTGGGCCGAGCTTCGTCCATCCGCGCCGGCCCCCTCGAAGCGGCCCTGGGGATGAATGCGCTGGAACCCACATTTCCCCGTCTGGTTCAGTGAAGGGGGGAGCGCGCGAGGATACGGATAGGGCGATGCCAGAGGCTGCTGCGCTGACGCTTGCGCTGGAGGACTTCGACGCTGCCGTCTTCGACCTCGACGGCGTCGTCACAAAGACCGCGGCCGTGCATGCCGCGGCCTGGAAAGAGCTGTTCGATACCTATTTGCAGGCACATGCCGCACGCGCAGATGAGCCGTTCCGACCCTTCGACACCCAGCAGGATTACCTGCGATATGTCGACGGGAAGCCCCGTTATGACGGCGTGCAGAGCTTCCTGGCATCGCGGGATATTTCCCTTCCATACGGGACCCCGGACGATTCCCCAGACAAGGAAACCATCTGCGGTCTCGGGAACCGGAAGAACAGGCT
>JAEVZQ010000475.1 GCA_023392135.1 Pseudomonadota bacterium
CGACGGACTTGGATAGACCATAGTTATTTTCCCGAGGCAGCGTCGCAACCCTGCGCTCTGAACGCAGCCGATCGACCTCCCCATGCATCCGCGACATCGCGCCTCACGGATTTGGGGATTCCTATCCAAGCACCTCGGGCGTTGTCTCCTAGCCAGGTTGGTCGAGAGCATCTGCGTCGTAACCATGCCACTCCGCATCGAGGACTACGCCCTTATCGGCGACTGCCGTACAGCGGCTCTGGCCGGTAGGAACGGCTCGATCGACTGGGCGTGCGTGCCCCGGTTCGATTCACCTGCCTGCTTTGCCGCTCTGTTGGGCAGCCCCGATAACGGGCATTGGCAGATCGCTCCGAAGGCACATGTGAAGCGAAGCAGGCGGCGGTATCGGCCAGGCACACTGGTCCTTGAAACCGAGTTCACGACGGAAACTGGAATTGCTCGAATTTCTGACTTCATGCCCCTGGACGGCAGCAACTCGACTATTGTGCGGATCGTTTCTGGCCTGGAAGGGAAGGTCGAATTTGAAATGGATCTCGTGATCCGCTTCGACTATGGCCGGCTGGTGCCTTGGGTCAGCAGAAATGATGGAGGTCTCATCGCCGTCGCGGGTTCCGATCTGCTCGTATTCAGCAGTCCGGTCGCGCACCATGGTGAAGATTTCAGGACCGTCGCCGAGTTTACCGTCAAAGCCGGCGAGGAGATCCCGTTCACACTCACGCACGGGGCATCACACCTGCCGGCGCCGGATCCCATCGATGCGAAAGCGGCATTGACAAGGACCGAGCGCTATTGGGCCGACTGGACATCGAAATGCAACTACGACGGCCCATGGCGCGATGCAGTCATCCGATCACTCATCGTGCTCAAGGCCCTGACCTACCATCCGACGGGCGCAATCGTTGCTGCGCCGACGACCTCCCTGCCCGAGCAGCCCGGCGGTGTCCGCAATTGGGACTATCGGTTCAGCTGGCTGCGCGATGCCAGCCTCGTCCTGTTGACGCTCCTGCATGCCGGCTATCGCGAGGAAGCCGAGGCCTGGCGCGCCTGGCTTACGCGTGCCGTCGCCGGCCTGCCGCAACAACTCCAGCCCGTCTACAGCGTTACCGGCGATCGTCGCCTCGATGAATGGCAAATTCCGTGGCTGACCGGCTATCATGGTGCGCGGCCCGTTCGCGAAGGCAATGCTGCCTACGCGCAACTCCAGCTCGATTCTTTCGGAGAGGTGCTTGACGCTCTGCACCAGGCCCGCCGCTCTGATTTGAGCCCCAGCTCGGCAAGCTGGTCATTGCAGAAGGCGCTCGTCAGCTATCTTGAAACGCTCAGGAACGTTCCGGATCGCGGGATCTGGGAAGTGCGAGGGCCCGATCAGCATTTCACCTACTCGAAGGTGATGGTTTGGGTCGCCTTCGATCGGGCGGTATCAGCCGTGGAGCACTACGGCCTCGACGGGTCGGCAGATCATTGGCGCCGGATACGCGACGAGCTGCACGAAGAAATCTGCGAAAGGGCGTTCAGGCCCGACATCGGGGCTTTCGTTCAGGCGTACGAATCCAGTACTCTGGACGCCTCGACCCTCCTGATCCCACTGGTCGGATTTTTGCCCCCACATGATCCGCGGGTGGTCGGCACCGTAGATGCCATCGGCAAGCGGTTGATGCGCGATGGCTTTATTCTGCGATATGACCCGGGCGAGGCAAAAGACGGTCTGCCACCGGGCGAGGGCGTGTTTCTCGCTTGCTCGTTCTGGTATGCCGACAACCTCATTCTGCAGGGCAGATTGGATGAGGCCGACCGGATGTTCCGCCGTCTCGTCGACATCGGCAACGAGGTGGGCCTGCTGCCGGAGGAATACGACACGAAAAACGAGCAGTTCCTTGGAAATTTCCCGCAGGCTTTGTCGCATCTCGGGCTGGTGGGGACGGCCTACAACCTGCACCAGTTCCACGGTCCCGCCCGCCAGCGCACCAAGCGGCGGCCCAACGAGTAACCTCGAGCCGAGGGCGTACTGCTGCCCTGGTCAAATCAGCCCGTTTCGAGTGAGCGATAGATTTCTTCCTCCTGAGCGAAATGCAGCCGGGTGATGGCCTCGAGGCCGTGCAGGAGGCGCACGATCTCATAGCGCTGCGTCGGGTTGGGGCCGGCTGCGGGTAGCGCCTCGCGCAATGACGTCAGAGCATGCACCTGGCGCTGGATTTCCATATGCGTCCGGCTCATCCCGGCCAACGCGTTCGGGTCGCCGGCGGCCTTTCGGATCCGGGCATAAACCTCCTCGTCCTCCCGCTCCTCGTGGGGCAGCAGCTGCCCGCGCAGCGCAGCGTCGAGCGCTGAAAGCTGGCGCTTAACCTCCGGTCCCGGAAGATGCTGGATGCGATCCGCAGTGATGCGGATGCTGTCGAGCACATCTGCCAGATCGTGGTGCTCGGCCTCGAGGGCGCGAAGCTCGTCCCGGCTCAAGGCGCTCGGCTTCAGTCTCGCCCAAAGTGGTCCGCCAAGCGCCCTGAGAGCATTGACGATCACCACCAGGTCGATCGCCTCTTGCAGCAGCGCGCCCTGGACAGGGCTTAGATAGCCAAAGGCCGCGGCGATCATTCCGGCGCCCGAAAGCCCCATGCCTACAAATACGCTTTGCAGGGCAATCCCGCGCGAGCGCCGCGCGATGCGCACGGCGTTCACGAGCCGGTCGAGCCTGTCCACCAGGATGACGGCGTCGGCTGCCTCCGAGGAGGCCGCCGCCCCGCGGGCCCCCATGGCGACACCGAGATCGGCAGCGGCGAGAGCAGGGGCGTCATTGATGCCATCCCCGACCATCATCACCGCTCCGCGGGTCTTCTCCCGGTAGACGGCTTCCGTCTTGTCCTGCGGCATCATCTCGCTGACTACATCGTCGACGCCGAGGAAGGCGGCGACGCTGGCGGCCAGATCTGCTCTGTCGCCCGTGACGAGCACGATCCGGTCGACGCCGGCCTCGCGGAGATTGCGCAGCACGCTGCCGGCCTCGGGCCTTACCTGATCAGCGAGCAGGAAGGCTCCCGCCAGCGCGCCGTCCATGGCCACCACCACGGCGACGGTTCCGTCGCGCCGGACCCAGGTGTCGATTTCAGTGCTGAAGGCCGAGGGAGCGATCGTCTGCTTGACGAAGTCCCATCCGCCCACCGCAAGATCATGGCCACCGACGCGGCCGGATACTCCGGAGCCGGGAAGCTCGCGAACGAGAGCGGGCGTCTCAAGCGCAAGGTCGCGCTCGCGGGCGGCCGAGACCATCGCCTGCGCGATGACGTGATGCGATCCCTGCTCGAGGGATGCCGCAAGGCGGAGGATCTCGAGCGGGTCGAGGTCGTCGCGGGCCTTCATCTCGATGAGGCGGGCCCGGCCGTCGGTGACGGTCCCCGTCTTGTCGAGGAGGACGGTCTTGATGCTGGCGAGCAGCTCCAGTGCCCCCCCGCCCGTGACGAGAACGCCCTTCCTCGCGCACCGGGAAACCCCCGAAATAATGGCCACCGGAACAGCGAGTATCAGCGGGCAGGGCGTCGCAACGACGAGCACTGCGAGCGCTCTTACGGGATCGCCGCTGAACAGCCAGGCAGCTCCGCCCATCACGAGAGTGATCGCCAGAAACACGAGGGCGTACCGGTCGGCAAGGCGCGACATGGGGGCCTTTGCCGCCTGAGCCGCCTCGACCAGCCGGATGATGCCTGCGTAGGTGCTGTCCGCGGCCGTGCTGGTCGCCTGGATATCGAAGGCGTCTCCCGCATTGGTCGCGCCGCTCATGACCGGCTCACCGGCGATCCGGCGTACAGGCAGCGCCTCGCCGGTCAGGGCGGACTCGTCGAGAACAGCGATGCCTTTCTCGACCGTTCCGTCGACCGGGACGACCTCTCCGCGGCGTACCAGAATCCGGTCTCCCAGCCTGAGATCGTCCAGTCCGACCTCCTGGAGCTCCCCGTCCTCGTAACGGGCCGCCGTACGCGGCATGCGGCTGAGCAATGCCGTCATCTCGCGCGTGGCCCGCCTCTGGGCGAAGCCTTCCAGTGCCTCGCCGCCGGTGAACATCAGCGCGACGATGATGCCGGCCAGATTCTCGCCGAGGACAAGCGTGCCCGCCATGGCCAGGGCTGCGATGAGATCGAGACCGAACTCGCCCCGGCTGAGGCTGAGCAGCACGTCTATGAGGAGGACGGCCAGGACGACCGCCGTTCCGATCATCCAGAGGAGGCTCGAAACATCGGCCCGGCCATAAAGCAGTGCCACTCCGCCGGCGATGAGCAGTCCCGTCACCAGCGGCAGCAGCAGCCGCTTCACGGCCTTATCCCCACGCAGCAGGGCCTCTGCGATCGATGTGGGCAATGCTATCTCCCCTCTGGTGAGCTGCGTCTCGAAGCGCCGCCTTTGCTTCAGCGATGCCAGCATCAGCCCAGTGCTCGCGCCCAGGTCTCTTTCAAAACGCTGAATTCCAAAGAAATTACTCCGGTTCAGCATTGCCTATCGTTCACAGAGGCCAAGGCACGAGTTGGCAGCTGGCGAATGTGGTCCGAGTGAGACTGCAACAGACGAGGCAGGCAAGCTGCGGCAAAGAATTGTGGAACTCCCTCGCTCGAGCCGCTGTTCGACTCGCAGTTGGTCGCGCGGAGGAATTTGAAAATGGCCACCACAGGTGCGGACGTTCTGGTTGAAAGCCTCTGCGATTGGGGCGTGGATGTCGTCTTCGGGCTGCCAGGTGATGGCATAAATGGCATCATCGAATCACTGCGGAAGCAGCAGGATAAGATCCGCTTCGTGCAGGTCCGGCATGAGGAAGCGGCAGCTTTCATGGCGTGCGCGCACGCGAAGTTCACCGGCCGCCTCGGCGTCTGCCTCGCCACGTCAGGTCCTGGCGGCATTCACCTCCTTAACGGGCTCTATGACGCGAAGCTCGACGGCCAGCCCGTGCTGGCGATCACCGGGCTCCAGTTCCACGACCTTCTCAACACCATGACGCAACAGGACGTCGAGCTCGACAAGCTGTTCGAGAACGTCACCGTCTACAATAACCGGATCATGGGGCCGGCTCACACGGAGAACGTCGTCGAGCTAGCCTGCCGCACGGCGCTGGCCTACCGGGGTGTGGCGCACATCACCATGCCGGTCGATTTCCAGTCGGAGCTGGTCAGATCGGATGTTCGTTCCAGGCGGAACGTCAAGCACCACGTTTCGGCCGCGGCAGAGGAGGGCGTCAGGCCGCCGAGCGAGGCGGATCTCGCCGCAGCTGCAGACATTCTGAATGCGGGCAGCAAGATCGCAATTCTTGCCGGACGTGGTGCGATCGGCTGCGGCCACGAGCTGGAGGCGATTGCCGAACGGCTCGGAGCGCCGGTCATCAAGCCGCTGCTCGGCAAAGGAGCGCTCTCGGATCTCAGCCCTTATTCGACGGGAGGCATCGGTCTGCTCGGTACGGCGCCTTCGCAGGACGCGCTGGAGAACTGCGATACACTTCTGATCGTCGGCTCGACCTTCCCGTATATCGAATATTATCCGAAGCCGGGCAGCGCCCGCGCCGTTCAGATCGACATTGATCCCAAGCGAATTGCGCTGCGCTATCCAGTGGACGTGCCGCTCGTCGGTGATTCCTGTCAGCTGCTGCGCAGCCTGATGCCGCGCCTCGATTATCACGCCGACCGGTCGTTTTTGGATCAGGCGCAGGAGGGGATGTCCAAGTGGCGGGAGCTGCTCGGGGAGCGCGGGACCCGCACAGAAACGCCGATGAAGCCGCAGGTGTCGCGCACGAGCTGAACCAGCTGCTTTCGGATGATGCGATCATCACCACCGACTCCGGCACCATCACGACATGGGCTGCACGCTATATAGATATGCGCGGGGGAATGATGTTCTCGTGCTCGGGAAATCTTGCGACCATGGCGTGCGGATTGCCCTATGCCAATGCCGCTGCGCTTGCTTATCCGGGCCGGCAAGTGGTCGCCTTTGTAGGTGACGGCGGCTTGACGATGCTGATGGGCGAATTGGCGACCGCCGCGAAATACAATCTCGATACGAAAATCATCGTCATTAAAAACAATACGCTCGGCCAGATCAAATGGGAGCAGATGGTTTTTCTCGGAAACCCCGAATACGGATGCGAGCTGCAGCCAATCGATTTCGCCACGATCGCCCGAGGATTTGGCGCGACAGCGTTTCACATCGAGGACCCTGCGACCTGCGGAGACATATTGCGTCAGGCACTGGCGACGCCGGGCCCAGTGGTCATCGAGGCAGTGGTCGACCCGAACGAGCCCCCGATGCCACCCAAGGTCTCACTTTCCGAGGCTACGAAGTTCGCTCAGGCGCTCGTTCGCGGCACACCTCATGCCGGAAAGATCGCTTTGACAGTTGCCTCCAATCGCGTGCGGGAGTTGATCTGAGCCAGCTCTGGAAGTTGAATCTCGATGGCGTCGAGAAGGGCGGAAACAGTCGTCATAACGGGTGCCTCGGCGGGCGTTGGTCGCGCGACCGTGCGCGAGTTTGCGAAAGCCGGCGCCAACATCGCCTTGATCGCGAGGGGGCGGGAGCGGCTGGAGGCAGCGGCGCGCGAGGTCCACCGGGCTTGCGGCCGCGCGCTCGTGCTGCCGCTCGACGTGGCGGACCACGCTGCAGTCGAGGCCGCTGCTGACAGGGTGGAGAGAGAGCTCGGCCCGATCGACATCTGGGTCAACAACGCGATGGCGACCGTTGTCGGCACCTTCATGTCGATACCTCCGGATGAGTTCCGGCGCGCGACCGAGGTCACTTATCTCGGTCAGGTCCACGGGCTGCGTGCAGCACTCAAGCATATGCTGCCACGCAACCGGGGCACGATCGTTCTCGTGGGTTCCGCGCTTGCCTATCGCGGCATTCCCCTGCAGTCGCCCTATTGCGGAGCCAAGCACGCCGTTCAGGGCCTTCTCGATAGCGTTCGCGCCGAGCTCATCCATCGCGCGAGCAATGTACACGTGACGATGGTTCAGCTCCCCGCGCTCAACACGCCGCAGTTCGATTGGGCACGCGTTCATCTTGCCTGCGAGCACAAGCCGGTCGGCGCGATATTCCAGCCGGAAGTGGCAGCGCGCGCGATCTATTTCGCGGCTCACGCAAGGCGCAAGGAAGTGAAGGTGGGCTGGTCGACCGTCGAAGCGATTTTAGCCGACAAGGCCGCCTCTGCTGCTCTTGACCGTTATCTCGCGGAAACGGCGTTCAAAGGGCAGGAAGACCCAACGCATCCAATTCACCCGGGCCGCCCCGACAATCTTTTCAAGCCCGTTTCGGGCAATTTTGCTGCCCACGGCCGTTTTAATGATGCGGCTAAACTTTGGAGCCCGCAGCTCTGGCTCACGATGAACCGTTTGCCGATCACTATTGCCGCGATTTTGGCTGGCGTGCTGTTCATCACGCGTCGGAGGCGATCGGAGACAGAGCATCTGCCGGAATCGCCTCCTCACTCCAGCCGCGAGCTGGCGTTCTAGTCCGATGGATCAGCCAGGGCCGCCTGCCCTTATTTCGCCAACGAATTGCTGATGCTTGCGCAACTGCGGGGATCACGGGGAAGTATCATGTCGAGGTGCAGCCATGAGAGCCTTTGCCCGGCATTCAACCGCAGATCATTCTGACTACGACACTTTCGACGCCGACGACCATTTCGCGCCTTTTGAGCTTTCGGCGGGGGAGCGGGTCTGCCCGCCGCCCAGTCGTTCCGGCGGCAGAGCGCTCGGATTCGTGCTTCTGCTCATAGCGCTCGGCTGTGGCTGGGCGTTCTACGGCAAGCCAACGTCGTGGCAGGAATTGCTGCCTGAAAAACTCGTAGCCTTGATTGCAGAGCTGCGCGGAGAGGCTGAATTCGAGCCTGAAATGCCGAAAGTGGCCTTTACAGAGAGCCATGCCCCTGCAGATAAAATGGCCTTTAGCGAAAGGCTTCCGAAAGTCGAGGAAGTTGCGTCCACCTCGTCTCGAGCAGCCACAACAGATTTTCTCGACGGAATCGCGGCTGATTTGAAGGAGCGGGGAAATCCGGCGGACGAGCCCAGGGAGGCGAGTGGTTCGAACAGAGAGCCGGTGACGATCAACTCGGCTGCTCTTCCGGACCAGACCGAAGCGCGCGATGAGCCGGATGTCACGCCACTGCCGCCAGCAGACCCGGACCCGGCCGATCCGCTGCAGATGCGGGCTGCGGACGTCGGCCTCCACCCGGGGCTGTCGCGAGTGCTGCTCGCCCGGTTGACGGCGACCGATTATCGGAACGCCGGCGCTGCAATCAAAACTGCGCTCGCCAAGACGGCTGACGACGCCGTCCATGTCTGGCCGCGGCAGCGGAAGCCCGAGCTTGCACTCTTCAAGGTGCATTTCGTTCCCGGTGCCGCTCCGGGATGCCGCCGGTACGTCGTGACGATCACCAAGGACGGCTGGTCGACGACGGCGCTGCCGATGGAGAACTGCGAAGCCAGGCCAGGCCGCTCGGTCGCGAGCAGCACTTCGCACGCGGGACGCCAGTAGGCGGATCCGCATCAGGTCGAGCATTCTGAAATGCGCCGTACGAACTGAACGGCCCAAGGCAGCCATTCTGCTCAAAGCGCAGATTGCAAGCCCACCAGCCCCGGACGGTTTCCAGGCCGGCGTCCGCGCGGGCCCGGGTCCGTTT
>JAEVZQ010000025.1 GCA_023392135.1 Pseudomonadota bacterium
CCTTACACCTGGACCGGCATGGATGCCTACCTGGGCGTGATCTGCGTCAACACGGCGGTGGCGGGGAACATCCCTGTTCCGCCGTCCTGGAAGGATCTCACCAAGCCCGAGTTAAAAGGCAAGCTCGCCATGCCGCATCCGGCATCGTCCGGCACCGGCTATCTGACGGTCGGCGGGTGGCTGCAGAAGATGGGCGAGGAAGAGGGCTGGAAGTTCATGGACGCCCTCCACGAGAACATGGCCGTTTACACCCACTCGGGCAGCGCACCTTGTGTGCAGGCGGCGAAGGGCGAGCGCGTGGCTGGTATCGCACTCGACATGCGTGGCGCCTCCGAGAAGACCAAGGGCGCTCCACTGGAGGTGATCATCCCCACCGAAGGCGTCGGCTGGGAGATGGAAGCCGCCGGCATCGTCAAGGGCACCAAGAACCTCGAGCTGGCCAAGAAGGTGGCCGACTGGGTCGCCACGAAGGACGCCAACGTGCTTTACAGCCAGACCTATGCCGTCGTGGCCTACCCCGGCGCCGGCAAGTATCCGCCCAACTATCCTGAGCATGCCGAGAAGGGCATGATCGATAACGACTTCGTCTGGATGGCCGACAACCGCGAGCGCATCCTGAAAGAGTGGACGAAGCGCTACGATAGCAAGGCGGCCCCAAAGAACTGATCCGCAAGCAACGGGCGGCCGCTTTTCGTGTGGCCGCCCGCATTTTTTTCGAGAACTCAATAGGACTGCACTATGCTGCAGACGCTCGATCGCAATTCCTCCACTCCGGCTGGGGACACCAATTTGCGCCCTGTGCATCTCAGAATCAGCAATCTCACCAAGAAGTACGGGGCGTTCACCGCTCTTAAATCCGTCTCGCTCGACGTCTACGCCGGTGAGCTGATCTGCTTCCTTGGACCATCAGGCTGCGGCAAGACCACGCTTCTGCGCGCGGTGGCAGGCCTCGATCTGCACGACGAGGGCCGTATCGAAATGGGCGGGCAGGATGTCTCGCACCTGGCGCCGTCCGCCCGCGACTTCGGCATCGTGTTTCAATCCTACGCGCTTTTCCCCAACCTGACGGTCGCTGCGAATGTCGGGTACGGACTGGTCAACCGGCGCATGCCTCGCGCGAAAGTCAACGCGCGGGTGAAGGAGCTTCTCGAGCTCGTCGGTTTGCCAGAACAGGGTTCCAAGTATCCAGCCCAGCTTTCCGGCGGCCAACAGCAGCGCGTCGCGCTGGCACGCGCGCTCGCAACATCGCCATCATTACTGTTGCTCGACGAGCCCCTGTCGGCACTCGACGCGCGCGTTCGCGTTCGACTCCGGGACGAGATCAAGGCCCTGCAGCGCCGCCTCGGCGTTACGACGATCCTGGTGACTCATGACCAGGAGGAGGCCCTTGCGATGGCCGACCGGATCGTGGTCATGAACCATGGGGTCATCGAGCAGGTGGGCACGCCGCCCGAGGTTTACGGCGATCCGGCGACGGCTTTCGTTGCCGATTTCATCGGACACATGAACTTCCTCGATGCGGAGATCACCGGGCCGGAGCACGCGCGGATCGGCAACGTGATGCTCCGCTCGATCAACGTTGGCGGCCGTTCCAGCGGCACCCGCGTGAAGCTTGGCCTGCGGCCGGAAGAAATGCGCGTGCGCGGCATCGGCCCGGACACGGACAATGCGCTGACTGCACGGGTCGTGCTGCTCGACTATCTCGGCGCGTTCTGCCGCGCGACGATGGACATCGAGGCAGCGGCTGGGATTCAGCTCGTGGCGGACTTCTCAGCAAACGCCGTCCGCGACCTCGGCATCAGCGAGGGGCAAGCGCTGACGGTCGCTCTGCCGGCGGAAAGTCTGCGCGTCTTCTCGCACGAAGAGGTCGCGCTCACATGACCATGGCCGCTGTAGCAGCGCCGGCCCCCGCGCGTCAGCTGTCGCGCGAAGACTGGGTGATGCGGATCGGCATCACGACCCTGTGCGTGCTGCTCGTCATAGCCATCGCCCTGCCGCTGGGTCTTCTACTTTTCAAGAGCTTCCAACGCGATGGCCAGTTCGTCGGTCTCGCCAACTATGCTGTCTATTTCTCGACGCCGACGCTCGTCGCCTCGATCTGGAACAGCTTGTACGTGGCTGTTTCGGCAACAGCCATAACCGTGCCGCTCGCCTTCGCCTACGCCTATGCGCTGACGCGGACCTGCCTGCCGCTGAAGGGCGTCTTCATGGCGGTTGCGATGCTGCCGATCTTTGCGCCTTCGCTGCTCTCGGCAATTTCGTTCATCTATATTTTTGGAAACCAAGGCTTCCTGAAGGAGATTTTGCTGGGCGCCTCGGTCTATGGGCCGATCGGCATCCAGATGGCGCTGGTTTACTACTGCTTCCCGTTCGCGGTGCTCATTCTCGTCACGGCGCTGTCGCTTGCTGATGGGAGGCTTTACGAGGTCGCAGCGGCGCTCGGCACATCCACTTGGCGCGTGTTCTGGACAGTCACGGTGCCGGGGATCAAATACGGCCTGGTGAGCGCCAGCTTCCTCGTGTTCACGCTGTCGATCACGGACTTCGGCATCGCGAAGGTCATCGGCGGCCAGTACAATGTGTTGGCGACGGACGTATACAAGCAGGTTGTCGGCCAGCAGAACTTCGAGATGGGAGCCGTCGTCGGCTTCGTTCTGCTGGTGCCTGCGGTTGTTGCCTTCATCGTCGACCGCCTGATTCAACGCAAGCAGGTCGCGCTGCTATCCGCCCGCGCCGTGCCGCTGGAGCCGAAGCCGGTCGGCAGGCGGGACATGGCGTTCCTCGTCTACTGCTGCTTCGTGGGCGCGCTCATAATCGGAATTCTTGGCGTTGCGGTGTGGGCCTCGTTTATCACCTACTGGCCCTACAATCTGTCGCTCAGCCTCCGAAATTATAATTTCAACGAGTTCGACACGGCTGGCTGGCAGACCTACTTCAATTCGCTGAAAATGGCCTCGCTGGCCGCGATACTCGGGACTACGATCGTCTTCGCCGGTGCGTATCTCGTCGAGAAGGGGCAGGGGTTCCGGAGTGGCCGTGCCTTTGCGCATCTTCTGGCGATGCTGCCGATGGCCGTGCCAGGGCTGGTGCTGGGCCTCGCCTACGTGTTCTTCGTCAACGCGCCGTGGAACCCGCTCAACGTGTTCTATGGCACGATCCTGGTTCTGGCGGTGAACACCATCGCGCACTTCTATACGGCGGCACACATCACGGCTGTGACGGCGCTGAAGCAGATCGACAATGAATTTGAGTCTGTCTCCGCCTCGCTGAAGGTGCCCTTCTGGCGCACGTTCATCCGCGTAACGGTGCCGATCTGCATGCCGGCTATTCTCAACATCGCTGTCTATATGTTCGTCAACGCGATGACGACCGTGTCAGCGGTGATTTTCCTATATGGACCGTACACGAAGCTTGCCTCGGTTTCGATCGTGCATATGGATGAAGCAGGCTTTACGGCAGGGGCAGCCGGAATGGCCACGCTCATCGTGCTGACGGCGCTCGGTGTGAAGCTCCTGCACTTTGCGCTCGACTGGCTCGTGTTCGGAAAGCTCCAGGCCTGGCGCAAGCGGTGAGGCAGACCATGAGCTCGGTGCCCGCCCGGCATGGCAGTGTGGCTCAATCCGAGAGCGACACGAATCTGACCAGCCGGCGTGCTGACTGGCAGAGCCGCACTCTCGATGATCGCACGCGCGCGCTGTTGGCGGAGGACGAGCGCCATTTCCTGCGCCAGTCCGTCTCGACGCCGTGCCTCAATGCCATCTCCAAGGCGGAGGGCATCTGGATCGAGGATGTCACCGGCCGGCGCTACATGGATTTCCATGGAAACAACGTTCATCATATCGGCTACGGGCATCCGCGCCTGAAACGCGCGATTGCCGAGCAGATGGAAAAGCTTCCGTTTGCGCCGCGGCGCTACGCGTGTGAGGAGGCCGTCGCGCTTGCCGCGAAGCTCGCCGAGATCACGCCGGGATCGCTATCGAAGGTGCTGTTTACGACCGGCGGCTCGGATGCCAACGAGGTCGCCATCAAGCTCGCCCGCACCGCGACGGGGCGGTTCAAGACGCTATCGTTCTGGGACAGCTTCCATGGCGCGGGCTTCGGCGCGGCGGCACTGTCCGGCGAGGCCCTGTTCCGCTCCGGTCCAGCAGCACCATTGGTGGCCGGAGCATCGCACGTAGCGCCATTCGCCTGCTTCCGCTGCCCCTACGGCTACCCGGTCGACGAGCGCGGCCAGCCGCGGATCGATCTTTGCCAGGTTACGTGCGCCCGGATGGTCGATTACGTCCTCTCGCGTGAGGGCGACGTTGCAGCCGTCATTGCGGAGCCGTCGCGTGTTGTGCCTTACCTGCCGCCGCCCGGCTTCTGGAAGATCGTTCGCGAAGCCTGCGATCGCCACGGCGCGCTTCTGATCTTCGACGAAATCCCAGCAGGTCTCGGTAAGACGGGCCGCATGTTTGCCTGTGAGCACGACGATGTGGTGCCGGATATCCTGGTGGTCGGAAAGGCTTTGGGCGGTGGCATCCTGCCGATCGCGGCGGTGGTCGCGCGGCCGGAGCTCGACGTCGGCGGAGACTGGGCATTCGGCCACTACACCCACGAGAAGAACCCGGTGACCAGCCGGGCCGCCCTGACCACGATCGAGATCATCCAGGACGAAGGTCTGGTCGAAAATGCGCGGCGCGTCGGTGAAATTGCCCTCGAGCGACTGGAGGACATGAAGCGCAAGCTGCCCGCCATCGGCGATGTCCGCGGCCGCGGCCTGCTTCTCGGCATCGAGCTGGTGAAGGATCGCGCCTCGAAGGAGCCCGACAATGATCGCGCCGAAGCGGTCATGTACGCCGCCCTGGACAAGGGTCTGTCGTTCAAGACGACCATGGGAAATGTCCTCACCCTCACACCCCCGTTGACGGTGACGGCTGATGAAATGCTGCACGCGCTCGACATTCTCGAGGATGCGATCCGTGCGGCTGGATGACGATCACCGGCCCGAGCCGACCGGCCGAGTAGGAGGGGGCGAAGCCCCTCATGGGTACGCTGCATCAGACGACGGAAGGTGCGACCAAGCTATTCTCTTTCCTGGTTGAGGCGTGAGACGGTAATGTGCGCGCTCGGGGCAAGGACATTCGGGCGAGTGGGAGGAGTGGATGCCGGGTAATCTGAGCTTTGAGGATCTGAAGCAGGCCGTTGCGTCCGGCGAAATCGATACAGTGCTCGTCGCCTTCACCGACATGCAGGGGCGCCCCATCGGCAAGCGGTTTCACGCGGAGTTTTTCGTCAACGGCGGCTCGGAAGAAACGCACGCCTGCAACTATCTGCTGACGGCGGACATCGACATGGAGCCGGTGCCCGGCTATGCGGCCGCGAGCTGGGCCAGTGGGTATGGCGATTTCGTCATGAAGCCGGACCTGTCGACGCTGCGGCGCATTCCGTGGCTCGAAGGCACCGCACTCGTGCTCTGCGATGTGCTTGATCACCACCATAATGACCTGCCACATTCGCCCCGCCAGATCCTCAAACGCCAGATCGCCCGGCTCGCCGAGCGCAACATGCGGGCGTATTTCGCTTCGGAGCTCGAGTTCTACCTTTTCGACGAGACGTTCGAGTCCGCGACGGCCAAGCGCTATCACGATTTGAAAACCGCGGGCTCCTACATCGAGGACTACCACATTCTGCAGACCACCAAGGAGGAGGGCGTCATGCGCGCCATCCGCAAGGGTCTGCACGCGGCGGGCATTCCGGTCGAGAACTCGAAGGGCGAGTGGGGTCCGGGCCAGGAGGAGATCAACGTCCGCTATGCCGATGCGCTGGAAATGGCCGATCGGCACGTCGTAATGAAGAACGGCATCAAGGAGATTGCCCATCTGCAGGGCAAGGCCGTCACCTTCATGTCCAAGTGGCGCTACGACCTCGCCGGCTCGTCCGCTCACGTCCACGCCTCGCTGTGGGATGCGGCTGGTGAAACACCGCTGTTCCTCGACAAGGAAGGTGAGTTCGGCATGTCGAAGCTGATGCGGCAGTTCGTGGCCGGTCAGATCAAGTATGCCCGCGACATGACCTATTTCCTCGCGCCCTACATCAACTCTTACAAGCGCTTCCAGGCGGGCACGTTCGCACCGACCAAGACGGTGTGGAGCCTCGACAATCGCACGGCGGGCTTCCGTCTCTGCGGTGAGGGCACCAAGGGCATCCGCATCGAGTGCCGCATCGGCGGCGCCGATCTCAACCCGTACCTCGCGTTCGCAGCATTGCTGGCGTCGGGGCTCGCAGGCATCGACGAGAAGCTCGAGCTCGATTCGCCGTTTTCAGGTGACGCCTATGTCGGCGAGGGCATCCCCGAAGTGCCGAAGACACTACGCGAAGCGGTCGACTGCCTGGACAGGTCGGAGTTCATGCGCGAGGCACTCGGCAGTGCCGTTGTCGACCACTACGTGCACACGGGGCGTTGGGAACAGCTCGAGTACGATCGCCGGGTGACCGACTGGGAGCTGAAGCGCGGCTTCGAGCGGTACTGAAGCGCCTTTCCCCATTTCGTCTGGGCAATGGGGGAAAGGCGGCTCCTCACCTGCTCTCACGGTCCAACAGCCAGTCGAGGCTCCACCTGCCCCCGCCAGCCGCAGCCAGATACAGGAACACGAAGCAGTAGAGCACCGCG
>JAEVZQ010000084.1 GCA_023392135.1 Pseudomonadota bacterium
CCGTTACGACGGTCAGGTTCACGACCGTGTAGGACGCGAGCACGCGGCCCCGGGTTTCCAGGGTTGATGCACCGCAAAGCCAGCTCTCGATCCCCATGAACAGCCCGGCAAAGCAGAGGCCGTTCAGGGCTCGTAGCATCGACCACGCAACGGGCTCCGTCCAGATCGCGTGCAGCAGCGGCGTGATGGTGACGATAGCCGTGAATGCGACGAACGCGCGGATGTGGCCCACGCGGGCGATTACGATCGGCCCGAGCAGGCAACCTGCGACGAGGCCGGCATAATAGAATGAGCCGAGCAGGCCGATTTCCAAATGCGAGAACTGTTCAACATCAGCGCGTACCGGGATCAGCACGCCGAGCAAGCCATTTCCCATCAAAAGGATCGCGGCGGCGATGAGCAGCGCGGTGATGGGTCTGAGGAGGCCGGCCATGGGGCTTCGCTGGTCTGCGCGGAATTTGCGCTGTTGAGGCAACTTGATCAGCTTGTTGCCATACGAGAGGCATCGGCCAGGATTTTGGCGTGATCGAAGGCCAGCGGCAATGTGCGCCAGTCGGCAACCCAGTGGGCTGCCGCCGGGTCGTCTCCCGCTTCCACCATACTAAAGCGAACGCGCGTGAGATACACGACGGAGGCCGTGTGCCCCCTCGGATCGCGCTTCGGGTCCGAGTAGACACCGACGAGCGTCAGCCGGCCCGCCTTGACGCCGGTCTCCTCCATGAGCTCCCGCCGGCAGGCGTCCTCGACCGTTTCACCGACATCCACGAAGCCGCCAGGCAGCGCGAGGCGCCCTTTGAACGGCTCGTTCTTCCGTTCGATGAGCAGCACTTCACTACGCGGATTGAATACGACGCAGTCGACGGTCAGCAGCGGCGTTTTGGGCGGAGGCACGATTGCAAGTCCGTGAAGCGAGTGGTCTCGGGTGGGTCCACCCCTCGCCTTTGCGGGAGGGATGGAGGAGTTTGAAGGGTTATTCCGCTGCAAGCTTAACCGGCGCCGGATTACTGAACGCTTGCAGCAGCTCGGCTTCGCGGCCCTTGGCGGCCTTGTAGTTCGCCAGCTTCACGTGGCCGAAGCCTTTGATCTCCAGAGGCAGCTCGGCGAGTGCAACTGCGATTCCGTGATTGCCACCATCGAGCCGCGCGGCGATGTTATCCAGCAGACGCTCGTAATCGGCGATCATCTGACGCTCGAGCTTGCGCTCGCCCGAATAGCCGAATACGTCCCATTTCGTGCCGCGCAGCTTCTTGCCCTTGGCCAGCAGGCGGAACACCGGGAGCATCCAGCCGCCGAGGCGGATCTTGCGCGGATGGCCGGTCGCCTTGTCCCTGTAGAACCGGGAAAGGATCGGGGGCGCGAGGTAAAACTCCATCGCGCGCACACCCTCGAATTGTTCATTCACCTGCCGCTGGAAGGCTCCGTCCGCAAAAAGCCGAGCGACCTCGTATTCATCCTTATAGGCCAGCAGCTTGTGGTAAGCGCGGGCGACCACCATGGCGAGCCCTGACCGGCCGGGCGCCTTCTCCTTCTCCACGTCGGCGATCCAGGCAACCTTTGCCCGATAGTGGGATGCCAGCTCTTCATCCTGGTAGGCCGCGAGCTGACGAGCGCGGAAGGCGACGAGGCCGTCCAGTGTCTCGGGCTGGCGGACATGCTGGTCGACGGGCTTTGCGACGTTGTCGACCGCTGTTTTGTCGTAGGCCGCGAGACGGCCGAGCCGGAAAGCCGAGCGGTTCATATCGACGGCAGCGCCGTTGAGCACGATCGCCTGCTCGATGGCAGCCGCGCCGATCGGCACGTAGCCGAGCTGATAAGCGTAGCCGAGCAGAAACATGTTCGATGCGATCGAATCGCCGAACAGCTTCACTGCGTACTCATAGGCGTCGAATGTGTAGAGCGCCCCTTTCCGCACGCGCTCGGCGATGGCCTGCAGTAGACGGTCTCCCGGCACCACAAGCTTCGGATTGCGCGTGAAATCGCCCGTGATCATCTCGTGGGTGGACACGACGACGGCGGTCTCGTCCGGCCGCATCGTCTCCAGGATCTTGTTCGATGCCGTAACGACGAGGTCGCCACCGAGCACGAGGTCGGCATTGGCGACCCCGATGCGGATGGCGTGGATCTCCTCAGCCGTGCGCGCAACGCGCATGTGGCAGGCCACCGCGCCGCCCTTCTGCGCGAGGCCTGTCATCTCGATGCTGCCGAACCCCTTGCCCTCGATGTGTGCTGCCTGTCCGAGTACGGCGCTGATGGTGACGACGCCCGTGCCGCCGACGCCTGTGACGAGCATGGAGTAGGGCCCGTCGAGGCTCGGGGACGCCGGCTCCGGCAGGGAGGCAGCAAGCTCATCGAGCCGGCCGGTGCTGGAGGCGGCCCCCTTCGATTTCTTCACCTTGGCGCCGTGCAGCATGACAAAGCTCGGGCAGAAGCCCTCGATGCAGGAGAAGTCCTTGTTGCATGCCGACTGGTCGATGGCCCGCTTGCGGCCGAGCTCCGTCTCGTGCGGGACAACCGCGACGCAGTTGGATTTCTTCCCACAATCACCGCAGCCTTCGCAGACCTCGGGGTTGATGAAGATGCGCTTGTCGGGATCGGGGAACGCGCCGCGCTTGCGGCGGCGGCGCTTTTCGGCGGCGCAGGTCTGATCGTAAATGAGCGCCGTCACGCCGTCCGTCTCGGCGAGCAACTTTTGCACGGCCATCAGCTCGCGGCGATGGTGCGCCGTGACGCCGGAGGGCAGACCGTAGGATCCCTTGTACTTGTCCGGCTCGTCCGAGACCACCTCGACCCGTCGAACCCCTTCCGCCAGGAGCTGTCGCGCGATTTGCGGGACGCCGGCGCCTCCGTCGAGCTTCTGCCCGCCAGACATCGCGACGGCGTCGTTATAGAGGACCTTGAAGGTGATGTTCGTGCCGGCCGCCAGCGCAGCCCGGATGGCAAGGCTGCCTGAGTGAAGATACGTGCCGTCGCCGAGGTTCTGAAAGACATGATTGCGCTTCGAGAACGGCGCCTCGCCGATCCAGTTGGCGCCCTCGCCGCCCATCTGCGTGAAGCCTTCGGTCGAGCGGTCCATCCACTGGGCCATGTAGTGGCAGCCGATACCAGCGTAAGCCCGCATGCCCTCCGGCACGACCGTCGAAGAATTGTGCGGGCAGCCGGCGCAGAAGTAAGGCGTGCGCAGAAACGCTTCCGGTACTGACGGCCGGTTGCCCTTCAGCTGCTTCAGCTCGGCGACTTTCGCCTTCAGGGTTTCGCCGCCAAGATTCCACCGGATCAGCCGCTCCCCGACCGCGATGGCGACGTCGGTCGGCTCGAGGGCGCCCTTGGCGGGGAACAGAGATTGCTCGTTCTCGTTCTTCTTGCCGGTCACGCGCGGACGGTTCGGCGAAGCGAAAAGCTGCTCTTTCACCTGCGTTTCGATCAGCGAACGCTTCTCCTCGCCCACCATGATCGTGTCGAGGCCATTCGCGAAGTCGGCGACACCGCGCGGCTCCAGCGGCCAGACCATGCCAACCTTGTAGAGGCGGATGCCGAGCTCGTTCGCTTTCACCTCGTCGATGCCGAGCTCGTCGAAGGCCTGCCGCACATCGAGATAGCTCTTGCCCGTCGTGATGATCCCGAGCTTCGGCGCGGACCCACCACTTGTGACGATGCGATCGAGCTTGTTGGCGCGGGCGAAGGCGAGGATCGCGGGCAGCTTAAAATCATGCAGCCGCGCTTCCTTCGCGAGCGGCTGATCGTTGAGCCCGATGTTGAGGCCGTCCGGGGGCATCCGGAACTCGTCCTCGCTGGGGATGACCACCTTCACGCGATCGGTCCGGCCGTCGACGGTCGCCGTGCTTTCGATGTTGTCCTTCACGCATTTGAGCGCGACCCATACGCCGGCGTAGCGCGACAGGGCGAAGCCGAGCAGCCCGTAGTCCAGGATCTCCTGGACGCCCGCCGGGTTGAGCACCGGGATCATCGCATCCACCATCGCGAACTCCGACTGGTGCGCGGAGGTGGAGCTTTCGCAGGTATGGTCGTCACCAAGGAGCGCCAGCACGCCGCCATGTCTGGAGGTTCCGGCATGGTTGGCATGGCGGAACACGTCGCCGGTGCGGTCGACGCCGGGGCCCTTGCCGTACCAGATGCCGAAGACGCCGTCGTACTTGCCCTCGCCTCTGAGCTCAGCCTGCTGTGAGCCCCAGAGAGCGGTGGCGGCCAGGTCCTCGTTGAGGCCTGGGTGAAAGCGGATGTTGTGCGGGTCGAGGATGGAGCGCGCGCGCAAGAAAGCGCCTTCGAGCGCCGCGATCGGCGAGCCGCGATAACCTGTGACGTAACCAGCAGTATTCAGCCCGGCTTGCTGGTCGCGGACATGCTGCATCAGCGCCAGCCGGACGATGGCCTGGGTTCCTGTCAGGATCTGCCGCGTCTCGTTGAGATCGAACTTGTCACTCAGACTGACTGCGCGCTTCGGCATTGGGCACCTCGGAATTGGGCGTCGACGCAGTGTTCGCACATCGACCCGGCCCCGACTAGGTCAGTATTGCTGACGTAATCCATACGCGAGTAACGCCGAACGAGCAAACGCCAGCAGTTAGCCAGCATCTGATCTCTTGAATGTTGGTTGTAACGGGCTTGGATGCAACCAACTGTCTGTGCACTGCAACGAACTCAGGGCCTTTCAGCTCAGGCCATCGGGTCCGGCGTTTGGACCTGCCTGCTGAACCCTAAGTAGCTGTCCCGAATGCGCCTGTCATCAGGTGAGCTCGTGCCGATTTCATCGATCAGGGCCGATGTTGCACGATCGATTGCATTTGTGAGCGTCGCAGGGAGATTGCTGACCTCCAGGTCTGGCATGGCTCCGATGGCCTGCTCTGCGATCCGTGCGTGGGCAAGCAATTCGGCCGATGAAACAGCCAGCTCGTGTGCGGCAAGATTTTCGAGCGCCAGCCGCATGGAAGACTCCAGGCGCTCCCAAAGCGCGAGCCGCACATTCAGCGCGATTGTCGTGCCTTTGCGATGAATGCCGCCGCTGTAGAGATGTGCTGCCGATTGCGGCAGGCGGAGCATCAGGCCCGCGAGTAGGTTGCCCCATTCCACTGCGGCGAGCTCTCGCTTCGCCAGTGCGTCACTCAATCGAGACGGGGGCAATTGGCGCGGGCTGGCCCCCAGATTGCTGGCGACCGACGCGCCAAGCCCCGTTACCGCGACAGAGGCGCCGACCAGATCCGTAGCACTCCAGATAGGACGGCTGGCCCACAGTCCGGGGCTCTTGCCCGTATGACCAGCGAGCAGCGGCTTGAAGCCATGGCGCGCCGCAAGATCGTCCCAAAGCATCTGGCCGCCGCCAGCAACGAGCCACGCCTGGAACTGGGCTGATTCGAGCCCGTACGACCCAGGCAGGCCGCCGAAGAAAGCAAAGGCGGGCTCCTGCTCGACGGAAATGGGTCCGAACGTCAGATCTGCCTCCTCGGAGGCCTCGACCGCCACGACGCGGCATCTGTCGCCAAGCACCTGGTCGAGCCGAATGCGCATGCGCTGAGCGGCATCGCCGAACACCGGCACGTCGGCCTCCCAAGCCGTCGCGAACGTCAGCTCGAGGGTGCCGCGGGAGAGTGCCGGCGCGGCTGGCTTATCGATATCAGCTCCTGCAAGCGCCGGCGGGGATGACAGGGCAAGGCCCGATCCGGCGGCCACGGTCGTCGTCTTCAGAAAAGTTCTGCGGTCCATGACAGCCCTCCCCGCATCGCGTTTCCGATGCTCACCGCCCGGCATCAAACCCGAACAGGGGCCATCTGACAATGCCTCGAGCCGCGGGGATCAGTTGGCAGCGAGCATATGGCCAATAAGCTGCTGGAACGACCCTGGGCCGGTATACCCCGTGATCCGGCCAGCCTCCCGGCCATCAACAAGCAGGACGGCCGTTGGCACGATCGTCAGCGGACCGGAGAGCGCGGGCTCCAATAGCCCTGCCTCGTTCACATCGACGAATCGGATCGGCACCTCGGAGTGGCCGGGCTCTTGGTATCCAGGGAGAACGTCACGGCGGAACAGGCGGCAATAGACGCAATCGGCGGTCTCGAAGACGACCAGCTCGCGGATGGGTGTAGCGGGCGGCGTTTCCCTGGAAGCCGGCGCCGTCAGCGCGCCAAGCGTCGCTCCGGCCGCCACTGCCGCGAAAATCAGGACTAAGAATCGGCCGCGTGACACGCCCCCTCCCTGCGCCAATCGCGTTTGCTGATCTGGCTTGCAGCCCCGGCGATAATTAACCAGAGGTTAACGGATCGCCAGTTCTGAAGTGAACACGTGGTTAAGGAGGGTTTCGGAACGGAGCCAAAGGACCGTGTCGGCCCCGGCGGGCCTGCCCTTCCGCTTCATACCTTTCAGCTTCTCGATTGTCGCTGAACCATAGTGTACGAATCGAGGTCCGCGACCGCACAGGAGAGGCGGCGCAGTGCAATTTGGAACGCGATCAAGAGCTGGGAGGCACCGAACCATGTCGATTAGCCGCCGCACTTTCGTTGCGACTGCCGGAGCCAGTATTGCTGCGCCCGCCATCCTCCGCGTGACGAGGGCGAATGCCGCCGAGGTGACGCTGAGGTTGCATCACTTCCTTCCGGCCGTTGCCAGCGTCCCCAAGCACATGCTGGAGCCGTGGGCCAAGCGTATCGAAAGCGGAACTGGCGGCCGTTTGAAGATCGAGCTTTATCCCTCCATGCAACTCGGAGGAAGGCCGCCGCAGCTCTATGATCAGGCCAAGGACGGTGTGGCCGATATCGTCTGGACTTTGCCGGGCTATACCGCGGGCCGGTTCCCCTCGACGGAGGTGCTCGAGCTGCCATTCGTGGCGGCGCGGACGGCGCGCGGTAATGCGCGCGCGGCTCAGGAGTTTGCCGACCAGCACCTTCAGGACGAAACCAAGGACGTCAAGCTGCTCTGCTTCTGGTGCCACGATCACGGTCTCATCCACGCGAAGCGTCAGGTCAAGACGATGGCCGACCTCGAGGGCCTCAAGCTGCGCTTCCCCACGCGGCTCGCGGGCGAGGCCTTGAAGGCGCTCGGCGCCAGCCCGATCGGCATGCCGGTGCCGCAGGTTCCGGAGAGCCTGGCGCAGGGGGTGATCGACGGTGCTGTCATTCCATGGGAGGTCGTGCCGTCGATCAAGGTGCACGAGCTGGTGAAGTATCACACCGAGATCCCCGGTTCGCCCACGCTCTACACCGCCACGTTCATGCTGGCGATGAACCGGCCGAAATACGAGAGCCTGCCCGACGACCTGAGGAAGGTGGTCGATGAGCAGTCCGGAATGGCGCTTGCGACCGAAGCGGGCAAGATGTTCGACGATGTCGGCGCGAAGATCTCGGAGATGGTGAGAAAGCGTGGAAATATCATCAACGCTATCAGCGAGGACGAGAAGGCCCGCTGGATAGAGGCGACCAAACCCGTCGTCAGCAACTGGATCAAGGAAGTCGAGTCGCGGAATATCGACGGCGCCAAGCTGCTTGAAGCGGCGAAGGCGGCATTGGCCAAATACGAGCGGGCTTGAGCAGGAGAGTGAAATGGCGAAGGGCTACTGG
>JAEVZQ010000124.1 GCA_023392135.1 Pseudomonadota bacterium
GCGCGCTTCCAGCACCGCCAGCAGCATTGCGAGCCGATTGTTGTCCCAGCCGACCACGGCGCGGCGCGGTGTACCGAGCCCGGAGGGGGCGACGAGGGCCTGGATCTCGACGAGCAGCGGGCGGGTACCCTCGATGCCGGCGAACACGGCCGATCCCGGTGTGTGCGCGTCCCGATCTCCCAGGAACAGCTCGGAGGGGTTGGTGACCTCGCGCAGGCCCTGGCCGACCATTTCGAAGACGCCGATCTCATCGGTGGCACCAAATCGGTTCTTGACGGCCCGCAGAATGCGGAAGGGGTGGCCGCGATCGCCTTCGAAGTAGAGGACGGTGTCGACCATGTGCTCGACCACCTTCGGCCCGGCGATCTGGCCTTCCTTCGTGACGTGTCCGACAAGCAACAAGGCACTGCCGTGGGACTTGGCAAACCGAATCAGGGCCTGAGTCGCCGCGCGCACCTGGCTGACGGTTCCGGGCGCCGCGTCGAGCGCATCCGCCCAGAGGGTCTGGATCGAATCGATAACGACCAGATCGGGGCGCCGGCCATCGCCTAGCGTCGCGAGGATATTGGCGAGGTTCGTCTCGGAAGCGAGGGCGACGGGGGCGTTCGTCAGGCCCAGTCGCTCGGCCCGCAATCGCACCTGTGCGACGGCCTCCTCGCCGGAGAAGTAGACGGCACGTTGACCTCTGACAGCAAGAGCGGCGCAGAGCTGCAATAGCAGCGTGGACTTGCCGATACCGGGCTCGCCGCCGATGAGCAGAGCAGAGCCGGGCACGATGCCGCCGCCCGTGACGCGGTCGAGCTCCTCCAAGCCGGTGGGAAGGCGGGGCGCCGCCTCGGTGCTTCCCGAAAGGGCTTCGAGGGCGACGATGCGACCCCGCGACGACGAGGTCAGTCCCGTTCCAGGCGGGGCGGGACCGGCTCCGGCTTCCTCCACGAGGGTGTTCCACTCCTCGCAGCCTGCGCATTTGCCGGTCCAGCGGCTGCTGACGGCTCCACAGTTCTGGCAGACGAACGTGGCTTTGGCGGGCTTTGCCATCGGTGATCCACCCCGCTGCCTGAACCGCAGCGCCCCTACCAAGTGTGCCAAGGGCGAAAGGCCTGCACCGGAGGTGTCAGGCTGCCGCCTCCTCGTAAATGCGGTGCACGCGGCGGCCGAGCCGCGACAGCAGCTCGTAGCCGATCGTCCCGGCGCGATCGGTGAGGTCGTCGAGTGTGACGCGGTCGCCCATCACCTCCACCCAAGCCCCCCGGTAGACCTGATCGGCGGGCACGTTGCTCACGTCGAGCGTGATGAGATCCATCGAAACGCGGCCGATGACGCGCACCGGATGGGGACCGATGAAGCCGACCGGACCTGGTTTTCCGCTCGATCCGCTCAACGCCCTCAGGAAGCCGTCGGCATAACCGCAGGCGATCGTTGCCAGACGCATCGGCCGATCGATCACATGAGCTGCGCCGTAGCCGACGGTCTCGCCGGGCTGCGCGTCGAAAACCTGCAATACCTTGGCGGAGAGCCGCACGACCGTGCGCATCGTGTTCGGGCCCTTCTCGTGCGCCCTGCCGCCGTAGAGGACGATTCCCGGTCGCACGAGGTCGTAGTGGTAATCCGGCCCGAGGAAGATTCCGCCGGAGTTGGCGAGGCTGCGCGGAGCCGGCGGCAGGAGTGACGTCAGCCGCTCGAATTTGCCGCGCTGGGTGGTATTCATCGGGCTTTCGGGCACATCGGCACACGCCAGATGGCTCATGATGAGCGAGACACGGAAATCCTTCAGAACTTCCGGGTTGGCTGCCAGCTCCTCGACCTCGTACTCGGGTAGACCCAGCCGGTTCATGCCGGTATCGATGTGGATGGCGGCGGACAGGAGCCGTCCGCGCTCGCGGCAATAGGCGGCCCATTCCTGTATTTCGAGCAGGCTGGAGAGGGCCGGGCGGAGATCGAAGCCCGAGTAATGCTCGGCCGCGCCCGGCAGCAATCCATCCAGGACATAGATGACGGCGCCCGGCTGCACGGCGCGGATCTGCCGCCCCTCCTCGAGGGTGGCGCAGAAGAAAGTGCGGCAACCCTCCTCGGTCAGTGCACGGCAGATCTGCTCGATGCCGAGCCCGTATGCATTTGCCTTGATGACCCCAGCGCACTCGGCACTTCCGGAGGCTTGGTTGAGCTTGCGCCAGTTGGCGCGCAGCGAGTCGAGATCGATGCGCAACACGGCCCGTGCATTGGCTGGGATCCGGTCTTCCTGCTCGCGTACGCTCCTGGCATCCATGTCACATCAACTCACTCGCGCTCCGGCAGCTGATACTCCCGTGCGAGATTGCCGAACCGGGTGAAGTTCGACTCGAACGAAAGCTGAACGGTGCCTGTCGGGCCATGGCGCTGCTTGCCGATGATGACCTCGGCCTTGCCGTGGACCAGGGTCATCTCCTGCTGCCACTTCAACAACTCCTCGACGTTCGATTCCGACGGCTTGCGCCGCTCCACGTAATATTCCTCGCGGAACACGAACATCACGACGTCGGCGTCTTGCTCGATCGAGCCCGACTCGCGCAAGTCCGAGAGCTGCGGCCGCTTGTCCTCGCGCTGTTCGACCGCACGGGAGAGCTGGGATAGCGCGATTACCGGAACGTTCAGCTCCTTGGCGAGCGCCTAGAGGCCTGTGGTGATTTCCGTGATCTCCTGCACGCGGCCTTCCGACGAGCGCCGCGAGGAGCCGCTGAGGAGCTGCAGGTAGTCGACGACGAGCAGCCCCAGTCCGCGCTGGCGCTTGAGCTTGCGGGCACGCGCGGCAAGCTGCGCGACCGAGATGCCGCCCGTCTGATCGATGTAGAGCGGAATCTGGGACATTTCCTGGCTGACCTGGACGAGCCGACGGAACTCGTCTTCCGTGATCATGCCGCGCCTGATCCTCTCCGAGGGGATCTCCGCCTGCTCGGACAGAATACGCGTGGCAAGCTGCTCGGCCGACATTTCGAGCGAGAAGAAGCCGACGACGCCGCCGTCGATCGCCTTGTCGGTGCCGTCCGGCTGCTTTTCCACCTTGTAGGTCTTGGCGACATTATAGGCGAGGTTGGTGGCCAGCGCCGTCTTTCCCATGGAGGGGCGGCCAGCCAAAATGATCAGGTCCGAAGCCTGGAAGCCACCGAGCTTTGCATCGAGATCCATGAGGCCGGTCGAGAGGCCGGAGAGATGACCGTCACGCTGATAGGCGCTGTTGGCCATCTCGATGGCCTGGGTCAGCGCCGTGCCGAAGCTCAGGAAGCCCTGTCCGTACTTGCCACTTTCGGCAAGTGCGTAGAGCCGGCCTTCCGCCTCCTGTATTTGCTCCTCGGGCGGGAAGTCGACGGGGCTGTCGTAGGCCGTGTTGACCAGGTCCTCACCGATGCCGATCAGCGCCCGCCGGATGGCAAGGTCATAGACCGTGCGGCCGTAGTCCGCGGCATTGATGATGGTAGTGGCATTGACCGCGAGCCGGCCGAGGTACTGCGGGACGGTCAGGTCGTCGTCGATCGGCTCAGCGTTCTCGAAGAACGTGCGCAGCGTGATCGGCGTCGCCTGCTTGCCGGCCTGGATCAGCTTGCCCGCGACCTCGTAGATCTGCTGATGGATGGGATCATAGAAGTGCTGCGCTTCGAGGAAGCCGGCGACACGGTCGAGCGACTCGTTGTTGACCAGGATGGCGCCGAGCAGCGCCTGCTCGGCCTCGATGTTATGTGGCGGGTGACGGAACTCCAGCGGCTCGTCGGCGGCCGCCTGGGCACGGAGCTTGTCTGAAGGGAGGAGGGCTGTCTGTGTCATGCGCGCGAAGCTAACAGATCCCACTGCCGATCAGGCCGGGCAACTGCATCGACAGGCGCGCCCATCCCCGCAATGCACACACGCCAACAAACACGCTTGCGCGATGCGAATCGGCCGATCCGGGCAGTATACGATGTTTCTACCCGCTGAAGTACCTGCGCTTCCGAAGCTTGTGGATCAGGCGAGAGCGCCCGGCGGTGCGCGGACCTACTCGCCCGCGAGCCGGGTTGGTGTCCGCTGGTCGTTGGCGGCGCGCCGCAGTCGCTGCTCGGTTTCGAATATGTAGTCCCGCGTGATCGGCAGGGCGTCGATTCGTTTTACGAGCTGGGCCTGGAACACCATCATGCCCTGATGGCGGAAGGCCCCTTCGGAGCCAGCCAGATAGAATTCCCACATCCGGCAGAATTCCTCGCCCTTCAGCGCAACGGCCTCGCTGCGGCGGGACATGAAGCGTTCCCGCCACGCTTTCAGAGTCTCGGCATAGTGGAGGCGGAGCACCTCGACGTCGGAAACGATCAGTCCTGCGCGTTCGATAACCGGCAGAACCTCCGACAACGACGGAATATAGCCGCCCGGGAAAATGTATTTTGCGATGAATGGATTGGTGAACCCGGGCCCGTCCGAGCGGCCGATAGAATGGATTACGGCCACGCCGTCGTCATCGAGCAGGTCGCGCACATGTCGGAAGAAGGCCGGGTAGTGATTGACGCCGACATGCTCGAACATGCCGACCGATACGATGCGGTCGAATGTCCCCTGCACCTGTCGGTAGTCTTCGAGGGCGAACTCCGCGGCGGATGAGAGGCCCTGCTTGCGGGCCCGGTCCTGGGCGACGGCGAGTTGCTCGCTGCTCAGTGTCACCCCCTTGACGCGGCAGCCGGTATTGGCCGCAAGCCACAGCCCCAATCCACCCCAGCCGCACCCGATGTCGAGCACGCGCTGCCCAGGAGAAAGGACCAATTTGGCTGCGAGGTGAATCTTCTTGGCGAGCTGCGCCTCCGCGAGATCGGCGCCGGGCTGAAAATAGGCGCAGGAGTACTGCCGGTCCGGATCGAGGAACAACTCGTAAATGGCGCCGTCGATATTGTAGTGGTGTGCTGCATTGCGCTGGGCCCGGCTGACGGGATTGAACTGCTGCAATCGGCGGCCGACCCGCCTCAGGAGATCGAGCATGGCCACCCAGCGCGCTGGCGTCTGGGCGGCGGTATCGCGCATCAGCAGATCGAGCAGATCGTAGACGTTGCCCTGCTCGATGATAAGCGTGCCATCCATATAGGCTTCGCCGAGGGCGAGCTGTGGATCATAGGCGATCGCACGCTCCGTTGCCCTGTCGGTGAATCGGATCTTCACCGGCGGGCCGGACCCGTCCCCGAATTGAAACTCATCACCCTTCGCGTCAATGGCGATCAGAGTGCCGCTGGCGACAACCCGGCGCAGAATGGTTTCCAGTGGCCAGAACATGGCGGGGGCCCCCTGGGATGAACAAGGCTACTACATGCTTCTCCTAACGTTCGACGTATGAAAGAGTGCCTACTTCCAGCGACGACAGCAAGTCGTGATTAATGTGTCGCTGCAACACGTTGGCGTGAGTTGCGGGGGAATTTGAGAGGGCAGCTGGCAGCCGCCCCCTGTCAGGCTCAAGCCTCCGGACCGCCAGCCGCTTCGCCGGCTTCTTCCAGAGCGGCTTCGGGATTGAACGTCTCGAGCTCCATGCGCTCCTCGCGCACGACGCTGAGGTCCTCGCCGCGCGCCTGCCGGTCTGCCTCTTCCTGCGAGCGGGCGATATTGAGGGTGACCTTCACCTCGACCTCCGGATGCAGGGAGATGCGCACTTCGTGCAGGCCCAGGGTCTTGATGGGCCGCTCGAGCACGACCTGGGTGCGGTCGACCGTAAAGCCGCCCTCCTTCACGAGATCCGCGATATCCCGGGTCGAAACCGAGCCATAAAGCTGGCCCGTGTCGCCGGCCTGGCGGATGGTCGTGAACTGCTTGCCGTTCAGCTTCTCCGCAACAGCCTCGGCTTCCTTCTTGAGCTCGAGGTTGCGCGCTTCGAGCTGCACGCGCCGCTGCCGAAACTCCTTCATGTTCTCATCCGTGGCGCGCAGCGCCTTGCCCTTCGGCAGGAGAAAGTTCCGGGCGTACCCATCCTTGACGTTGACCACGTCGCCCATCTGGCCGAGGCGGCCCACACGCTCCAACAAGATGACCTGCATGACTGTTCACTCCTTCGATTTTGATCTGGCGATTTCGATCTGATGATTTCGGGACGATCTGCGTGGTTTCAGGACAGCGGCGGACCGGGCGGCAGCTTGCGCCTGAGCGGCGAAATGGGCTCGGCAAGGCCGATCATCGCCACGGCCAGTCCGCTGAACGGGTTGAGGAAGACGAGAGATGCGTAGACGGCGAACAGGATCAGTGGGCGCATCGCCATCCCGTGGGTCACGTAATGCAGAATGGCCAGGCCAACCAGCAGGTAGGCAAAGATGAAGGCGCTGGCGAACCCGGATGCGATGAGTCCCGCATAGCCGGGCAGGAATGTGAGAGCGACGGCCGCCGCGAACCCGATCGCCATCTGCCGTGGCAACGTGATCGTGGGCAGTGCCGGCCAGGGCCGGAGCAGCAGGCCCGAGGCGCGCGTGACAAGACCGGCGAGCCACAGGTTGAGCATCGCGATGGCCATCCACATGGTCGCAATGGCACCGGCGAAGCTCACGACCATCAGCTCGGTGAAGGTCGCGACTTCATCGTTGCTCAGCGTCTGGCCGCCCGGCTGCGCGGATTCGATCTGCTGCAGAATGCCGCGCTCGAACGTCTCGCGGAGAGTTGCACGCAACCCCTCGATATCGGTTGCAGTCGACAGCAGGGCGATCGTGGCAATGCAACCCGCGAGGACGGCTGAGATCGCGATGATCCGGCCGATCGGATACCACTCGATGCGCTCCTCCCCGTCCTCCGATAGACTGCGGTTCAGCAGCGCGAGGTAGG
>JAEVZQ010000189.1 GCA_023392135.1 Pseudomonadota bacterium
GTCCTCACACGAGCACGAGATGCCACCGTTGGCGATGGGCTCCGCCACGATGCGCCACCCCGGAGGCCGCTTACCCACTTGAGGCGTCCTATCGGATGCTGCTTTCGCGCGTTTGAAACCGAGGACCGGGGGCGCACTCGCCCTGGCTCAACCGATTTGATCGGCTCGTTACCGTACTCGCAAAGCGAGCGCCAGATTTGGCACCTCGTCGAAGGTTGGAGAAGCAAGATGGATGACAGCACCCGCGAAATGCTGCTCAAAGCCGCGCTGATCGTATTCGGGGTCACATTCCTCCTGGTATACCCCCTCAGCTTGGTTTGGCCATCGGGGTGGGTGTGGCATGGCGGCCAAGACCAGTATTATTTCCAGATGATTGCCGGGATATATGCTGTGCTAGGCGCATTTCTGATCAATGCGGCCCGAAACCCTTCCGAGCATCGCAGCCTTATCTGGTTCACCATCTGGTCCAGCTTCGTGCATGCGCTCATCATGGCGGCCCAGTCGATCTCCGACGTACACGAAAGAGGTCACCTGGTGGGCGACGTGCCCGCTCTCTTCTTGGTCGCCATGGTGCTTTGGCTCCTGATGCCATCCCAACAAGCGCGTGTCGCGGTTGATTAGGATAGACCAGCTTGTGGCGGGCGCATGCCGCACTGTCTCTCAAAAAAAGCAGACCATGGAAGGATTCAGTTCACGGTTTCAGCGATCTGCAGGAGATCGATCGTTGGAAATCGCTTGATTTTCTTGGCGACGCCCATGTTGATGACCACCGCAAAATTGGTCATCTCTGCCACAGGAAGGTCTCCGGGCTTAATACCCTCGACCAGGATCTTTTCCGCCTGGCGGCCGGCAAGTCGCCCTATGTCGTAGTACCGGGCAGCCACCGAGATCAGGGCTTGCGACTCGCGTACCAGCTCCTCATAGGGACTGAGCAGCGGGATGCCATTGTCGATCGCTGCCGCCGTTATGATGTCGCGGTTCTTTCGCAAAAACGATGAGGAGCCGAGGTAGAGAAAGTCGACCTTCGCCACTTTCAACTCCGCCATTTTCAGTGCGATTTGCCCGGCTTTGGGCTTTCCATCCGGAGCAAGCTCGATTTCCCGGGCAATGAGCTCAAACTGCAGCTGCTCGGCCAGCTCTGCGAGCTCGTCGCGTTTCAGGACCGAGTTCTCTTCATCGCGGTGGTAAAGTAGTCCGAGGCGCTTGAAGCCCGGCAGATAGGCGCGGATCGTCGCGACGTTCACTGCTTCAGGGACACGATTGTAGGTGCCGGTGACATTCGGCCGGCCAGGAGACTCGAGGCTTTTTACGACCCCCGCACCGACCGGATCGGCGACGATCATGAATACTTTGGGAATGCCGTCGCTGAAGGCGGGATCGTCGCTGTCATCCAGCGTGCCGGCAATGCCGAGGGTCACGCTCGTGCCCCAGGTGAGGATGAGGTCGACTTTTTCCTTGCGCGCATCGGCGAGAATGCCGGGCAGTGCGGCCTTCGACTGGCCGGCGTCACGCAGGATGAATTTGGCGTCGACGCCCTGTTCGGTCAGGTAGTCCTGGAAGCCCCGGCAAGCGTCCTCGCAGCCGCGCCAGGTGACGATCATAACCTTGTATTGAGCCGCCATCGCAGAGCTGACCAGTCCAATCGCGAGGACCACAGCCATAATCAGCAGTCGCGGCATTCCTTCCTCCCTTGAGTTTCACTCGTCCCTTGCCCGAATTCGGCTGATGATCTCTGTGCTGCTATAGAGCATCAGCCCTGTCAGCACGACTGCACCGAGGACGGTGATGCTGAGTTCGGCTCCGACCTCGCCGAGCAGATAGGATGTGGCTGCCAGCCCAACGATGGCCCCGATCCGTTCGACCAGCCGCAGAGCGCTGAGGCTGGCCCCCGCTCCTCTGGTGATCTTCAAAGCCAGCGCGTAGAGCGGGGCCCGTATGAGGGTATGGCAGATGCCGAGGCCCGCCACCGCGACAGCCATCGCCCAGAACCCGCTCCATACGGTCAGCGAGAGCAGGGCGACGCCTGATCCAAGAGCACCGGCAAGGACGAGCGCGAGCGACCCGATGCGGCCATCCGAGAGGCTGGAAACCTTGGGACCGAAAAGAACGACCGCGAGATAATAGAGCATCACAACGCGGGCAATCTCGGCCGTGCCCGATCCCCATCCCGAGAGGATCATGGGGGTCAGGTACCAGATGAAAACCGCAGTGGCCGCATTCATCGGCACCGCGATCCCGACGAGAAGCATAAGGAGCCGGGCGTTGAACAAAGCATGCCGAGCGGGCGCGCCGGCAGGGCCAACCGCAGCTTTGGCAATCACATCGCCGGCCGTGCCGCGCATGCTGGTATATCCCAGAATGCCGGATAGAGCCGCGATCGATGCGCCGAGAAGGAACGTTGCCTCGTAACCGAAGCGGCCGGCGACAACACCGCCAAGCGCCGAACCGCAGAACACACCACCGTAGATGACGGCGACGAAAGTGCCGAGCGGGCGCGTGCTGCCCTGGTCGGCAGCGGCGCGAATGGCATATTCCTGACAGGCAATGGTCGCTGTCGCGTAGAACACCGCCATGACGCCGCGCCAAACCGCGATTTCGATCACACTGCCGCTAAAGCCGATTGCAGCAAGAGCCAGGACCGTCGGCGGGATGGAGGTCAGGAACATGCGCCGGGCGCCGAAACGGCGAGCTAATGGACCGGCGAACGGCGACAGAATAGCAACCGCCGCGAGATAGAAAACGAGTGGCGCGGCAGCCGCAAGCTCCGGCGAGAGCCATTCCGGCCGCGTGGCGGCGCGAGCGTAGAGCGGCAGGAAGGCCGCGGCGACCTCGGTTGCAACGGAAAACAGGAATAGGGCCAGCCGGATGTCGCCGATATCGGAAAGCCGCAGTCGTACCGGTAGACCGTCCGCAATCGTTGCGTCCAGGGCGGCTTTGACACGGGCGCGTATGGCATCTGGGAGCGCGCCCAGGCGTTCGGCAAGGTCCTCCGCACGGTCGTTGAGCCGCTCGGATGCGCGGACAAGCCCCCCGAGTCCGGCAGGGCGGATCCGATGCAGGAAACTGCCGCCCTGTTGCTCGGTGAGGAGCCGGAGGACCCGGTCGAGCGGCTTGCCAACGGATGTGACCGTGACGGCGAGTACCAATTCGAGCGCGACGAGCGTCGCCACGAGAGCGATTACGATTACGTCCAGGAAGACGTCGCGCAATCTGGTCTGCACGAACACAGGACTGATCTCGACAGAGATCTTTCCGACCAGCCTGTTGCCGTCGAGGATCGGAAGGACGAAGGCGCTCTGGCCGAGCGCTGTTCCCCAACCCAGTGCCCTTCCCTCGAAAATCGATGGAGGCGGTTTGGGGCGTTCGACGGCGGCAATGGTCGTTCCCGAAGCTTCCGTGATGGAGATCCTCTGGACCTCCTGGAATTTGTCCAGCATCTCGGCCAGATAGCGATCGACGCCTGCCATCGTCTGCAGAGGAATGCCGAGCTCCAGCGCGCGCTGGACCTCCGCCCGGACGATCGATCCGATCAGCCGTGTGCGGTTGGTCAGCTCAGGCTCGACGGCGCGGTCGAAGTTGAAAATGGCCACAGCACACATCGCCAGGACCGAGCCGGTGAGGATGGCCGTGAGGATTTGGACGAGCCGCGCGCGCAGCCCATCGCGGTAGCTGTCGGCCGCCGTGCGCTTCACGTCGTGCCGTCCCGTGCGTCTGCCAGCAACTGGCGGGCGATGAGATAGCGCTCTTCCGCTGCTGCGAGCAGGCGCCGCAGCTCGCCCAATCCACCCTCGCTGGGATCAGCGGTCAGTTGCGCAGCGCCGCGCCAAGCCGCACGCTCGAAATCGAGGATGGCGCGATCGATGTCCCCGAACAGTCGGATCTGGCGGTTGAGCCCGAGGCGAAGCAGAAGTGCGCTGAACACGGCGCTGGCCAACAGCAATCCGACGGCGGCGACAGCCAGCTCTGCTGCCATGGCGCGAAGCCGGATGAGGGCTCCGCGGACCGGATAGGTGATGAGAATACCTCCCGCGCTGATCCCATCCCGGGAGGCGATGTCGATGCTGCTGACGAAGCCGTCGGAGGTCTCCCGATGCCACTCGGCGCCCTTTGCTTCCGCGCGCGCTGCAGCCGCCTCCGGCGAGATCGTCTTCGGCGGCGGTACCACGGTCGAGTGGACGATACGCCCCGCAGCGTCGAACACGTGAATGGCAACGATCGCGTCATCCGTCTGCCGTGCCCGTTCCAGAAGAGCGTCTGCGTTGCGTACGGTCGAGAGAGGGAGCCCGATCCTCGCTGCCGCCGAGAATGGTGCCGCCGTTCGCCCCGCCAGCACGGCCAGGCGCTCCCCGACCAGATCCGAGTGGATATTGCCGAACTGAAGCGTGGCAAGGCCGACGAAAATACTGAGCACGGCCAGCATGACGAGCATGACGGCCGCCCAGATACGCCAAAAGAGCGCCATGTTCCCCTCGCAGCCTCGGCCGAAATGCTCCCCCGGTGGATTTTCAGTTTACAGCGTTCGTTCCCTCATGGAAGCGAGGAATTGACGGCGGCCGACGGCTGACTTGGCAACCGCGCGCCCTGCCCCACCGACGATCTCTACGTCGCGTTCGAGGGGGACCTGCGGACGCTTGGATTCACCTGCTCTTCGGATTTTGATAGTCGCATGCTCGCGGCTCATCACGCTTCCGTCTGCTGTGTTGCGTGATTCTCATGAGCATGTGTGGACACCAGCCCTTGAGTTTGGCTGGCGGGTCGGAGCGACGGACGGATTCATTTATCGGTTGGGCCTGCCTTTGACGGCAACAGCTGCGGAGCGGCCCTAGCTCCGCGCGGGCAGGTCCGATCAGCCGAGCCCCATCATGTAGAGCACGGCAGATGCGGTCCCCACCGCGATGACCGTGCTGACGGCGATGGCAGCGGAAACGGAGCCCACCGCCCGGTCATATTTTACAGCAAAGAGAAATGCATTGGCGCCGACGGGCATGGCTGCGAACAGCGTCGCCACGGAGACCCAGACGGGCGTCAGGTTGAAAACGGGTCCGGCCAAAAGATACACCACCACTGGAAGGAGCAGCATCTTCATCGCGAAGATGGTTGCGAGCGTGGGCATCTGGCCAGCGATCCTGTAGGTCGCCAGCGACATGCCCAGGGCGAACAGGCCGGACGGCACTGCGGCCTGCCCCATGAGCGCGAGGAACCGGTCCGCCAGCTCAGGCACACCCAGCCCCGCTACGCGCCAGACCGTTCCAACAACGACCCCCATCACTACAGGATTACGCAGAAGATCCAGAACGACTCCGCCGAGCGCCTCGAGAAATGGTGTCGTCCGCGCCTGGCGGCCAGCCCATTCGATGTGCAGCGTGGCGATGACCCAGAGCACCAGTGAATCGAGTGAAACGAGGATGCCGATCGGCGCCGCAGCGTCCGGTCCGAAAGCAGTGAGCGCCAGGGGTATGCCGAGCATCACCGTGTTACCGAAGCAGGACCCCATCGAAATGGCGGCACCGTCGGCTGCGCTGCGGCGTAGCACGTAGTGGGAAACCAGAGTCGCCGCCACCCAGACGAGCACGATCCCGCCGAAGTAGGCCACCACGAACTTCCACGGCGCTTCCGGCACCTCGCCGATACCCTGCATGGCCCGGAACAGGAAGGCCGGCATCGCGACGTTGAAGCTGAACAGCGCGATCGTCTTGGCGCTGCCTTCCGGCAGGAAGCGCCAGCGTTCGGTCATCCAGCCAGCGAGCATGACGCCAAATACGGGGATGACGATGGTCAGGATGGCAAGCATGAACCAACTGTGCGAATGGCGCTCCGGAAAGGGAGTAAAGGAGCGATCCCGGCTGGCTTACCAGAGCCGGGTCATTCGGCAAACCGCATCTTCGTTCGAGCTGGCCGGACGAAACCGCAAGGTCTCTGTCAGTTGACGCCACTTGAAGGGGAGGACCCACCGGCGCTGCTGAAGCCTCTCGGCGGATCGATCACGCTGGCGCCGATATCCTGGACTTCGAGAACGGCAAGCCCGCGCTCTGCTATGCCGCTCGGCAACAGGCGAACCGGCCCATCAATTCCGCTGAAGCCCTGCGGGCGGGTGAGGCTCGCTGCCGAGAATCGCGCTCCTGAAGGCTGGCTGGAAAGCTGGACGACGATGCTGACCGCATCGTATGCCATGCTGGCGAGCCGCGGAGGCGAGCTGCCGTAAGTGTTGGCGAACCGCTCTGAGAAATCCCGCCAACCACGCGGATCCGCTGAGGCGAACCAGCCTCCGACAAATACCCCCTCGCGGCCGATGTTCGGGAAATCCCAGCCTCCGGTCCCGAGCAGCTTCACCTGCGCGGTGTCAATGTTTGCGTACGACAACAGCGGGCCTAGGCGCGGCAGCACGTCCGGGCCACCTGGGACAAACAGTGCCGTGATCGGCTGCTGCGCCTCCTCGGCCTGGCGCATTGCGGCGACGATCCGTTGCGCGGGCTCGACCATCGCATTCGAGGCCGGCGGGTAAGTCTCGAGCGCCGCGATTGCGCCCCCGCCCGCGCCAACGGCGCTTCGGAAGGCAGCTTCGGTGATCTTGCCGTAAGCATCCTCCGGCAACAGCGCCGCGAACCGGCGATGACCTCGTGACAATGCGTAGGAAGTAACCCGCTCGACCTCCTGCTGTGGTGGGAAGCCAAGCAGGTAGACGCCGTTGCCTGCCACCTGGCTGTCGTTCGAGAAAGCAAGGACGGGTACCCCCGCCTGCCGTGCGATGGGAGCAACGGCGCGGACGGATCCCGCGAAGAGAGGTCCGATAATCAGCTCGGCGCCCTGCTGGATCGCCTCCTCGGCGGCCGCCTGCGCTCCTTCCGGCGTGCCTTTTTCGTCCTTCGCGAGGAACTGGACGTTCGGGTTATCGAGCTCGAAGATCGCAAGCTCAGCCGCCTGTTTCAGGGCCTTGGCAACAGCCTCGGTGTGCCCCGTTGAGGTGAGCGGCAACAGCAACGCGACCTTGACTGGCTTTGCTCCTGGGCCCGAGCCCTGCGGATCGACCGCTCCGTCACCAGGCGTATTCAAGCTGGCGCCGCCACCTTGAATTGCACAGCCTGCGAGGAATGCCGCGAGCACGGCAAGAGCGAGGGCCGATGCGCACCGGACCCAGGCCGCATGAAATTCCATGTCCTATTCACCCCCGGTCGCCCGCGCCCCTCGCAGCGGGCCTGTCGAAAGCTCGCTCCGAAGGTTTGCATCGAAGTCTGCAATAGCGGCGTGGATTAGGCTACGCTGCCACGACACGACACCGCACAGAGCTGCAACTTGCAGTTGGTGGGAACTGCGCCTTGGAGGAACGGATTGACGAAAAATCGTCGGATATGCAAGGAGGATTCTGGGGAGGTCGGCGTAGAATCCCTGCGGCGGCAGGTTCTGGCGCGGCTCGATGATGCTCTGGCGCAACCGCTCGTTCCGGGACTGTATCTCGTCGCCACGCCCATCGGTAACCTGGCAGACTTCACGTTGCGGGCCATAAGCACGATTGCCCGAGCCGATGTCGTTTGCTGCGAGGACACCCGCCACAGTCGCCAGCTACTCCTGCAGTATGGGATCGACCGCAGCCTGAGGCCATTCCACGAGCATAACGAGGATCGGGAGCTTCCCCGCGTACTGGTAGAAATTGCAGCAGGCCAAACAGTTGCTCTCATCAGTGATGCCGGTACGCCGCTCGTCTCCGACCCCGGCTTCAAGCTGGTGCGCAGCGCGGTTGCCGCCGGACATCGCGTCGTGAGCATCCCAGGACCAGCGGCCCCCCTCGCGGCGCTCGCCTGCTGCGGGCTGCCCACCGATCGTTTCCTGTTTGCAGGTTTCCTGCCGCCGAAGCAGGCCGCACGCCGCAACCGACTGGCCGAGCTTGCCAGGGTCAAGGCAACACTCGTTTTCTTCGAAGCACCGTCACGAGTCGCAGGCGCACTCGCCGACATGGCCGCCATGCTCGGAAGCGAGCGGGAGGCCGCCGTCGCTCGCGAATTGACCAAACTGCACGAGGAGGTTGTGCACGGGAAACTCGGCGAGCTGGCAAGGAGGGCAGCAGCAGAGGAAGCCCGCGGAGAGTTCGTGCTCCTCGTGGGACCGCCCGCCCGATCCGAGATCTCCGACGAGTTCATCACGGCCCGCCTCGAACAGAGCCTTGCCGACAACAGCGTTCGCGATGCGAGCCGCGAGGTGGCAGAGGCGCTTGGCGTGCCCAAATCCCGTGTCTACGATCTGGCCGTCCGTATGAAGCGAGGTCGCACGTGATAGTCACAGACCCCGGGAAGGAGGCCCGGTCGAGCACCATCAGGAGGCAGCGGGAGCAGAGCGGCCGAATGGCGGAGCACATCGCTGCTGTCCTGCTATGCGTGAAGGGATACCGAATCCTTGCGCGTCGTTATCGTTCGAAGCTCGGCGAGATCGATTTGATCGCTGTGCGGGGGCGCAGGCTCGCGTTCGTGGAGGTCAAGAGGCGATCTACCATCGAAGCGGCCGAGGCGGCAAAAACCATGAGGCAGGCACGGCGGATTGCGCGTGCTGCGGAGCAGTGGGTCTGGCGTCATCCGGCCTATCGTGATTATGAGATCGGCCTGGACGCAATGCTGATCGTGCCTGGGCGTCTGCCTCGTCACCAGCCGAACGCCCTGCAAATTGTGTAAGCAGACCGGATTCGCACACCGGCCAGCCCGATCTCACCGGAAACAACCGATGCCATTGAAAATCGCCTGCCAGATGGACCCTATCGACCGCATCGACATCCGCGGCGATTCCACATTTGCGCTCCTGCTCGAGGCCCAGCGGCGTGGGCATGAGCTCTTCTACTACGAGCCGCCCAATCTGGCGCTCGACGGCGCGCACCTGATCGCCCGCGGGGCAACGTTGCAGGTCGAGGACCGGGTCGGGGACCATTACAAGCTCTCCGACCGACGAATGGTGGACCTTGCCGATTGGGACGTCGTGCTTCTGCGCCAGGACCCGCCCTTCGACATGGCCTATATCACTACGACGCATCTGCTTGAGCGGATCCACCCGAAGACTTTCGTCGTCAACGATCCGACATGGGTGAGAAATGCACCCGAAAAAGTGTGGGTGCTCGATTTCCAGGACCTCATGCCGCCAACACTCGTCACCCGGAACATCGAGGACGTAAGGAGCTTCCGCGAGCGATACAGGGACATCATCCTCAAACCGCTCTACGGCAATGGTGGCGCCTCGGTATTCCGCATTTCGGAGGGCGATACCAATCTGAACTCGCTCGTCGAGCTGTTCCAGACCGTGTTCCGGGAGCCCTTCATGGTCCAACAGTACCGGCCGGAGATCCGCGAAGGCGACAAGCGCGTCATCCTGATCGACGGCGAAGTGGTGGGCGCTATCAATCGCGTACCGGCGCCGGATGAGACACGCTCGAACATGCATGTCGGAGGCCAGGCCAGACCGACCGAACTCACCGAGCGCGACTTGGAGATCTGCGAGCGGCTCAAGCCCGAGCTGAAGCGGCGCGGATTGATCTTCACGGGCATCGACGTGATCGGTCCCTATCTCACCGAGATCAACGTCACCTCGCCCACGGGCATCCGGCAGATCGAAGAATTCGGTGGTCCGAATGTTGCAGCCCTGTTCTGGGATGCCGTGGCGGCCCGTGTGGGGCGCGTCTAGCTGGGGAGGACGTGCGCGCCGGCCCGCTCATGCCCCGGCCCGGCAGAAGGTGCCTTGTGCAGCAGTCTCGGCGCAAGCCCGATCAGAGCTGCCAGCGCCATGGTGCCGAGGCCCGCACCCAGCAATTTCCTGTTCTGCGTGGTCTGGCGCCCATGGGTTCGGTTCGTCGCGCCACCTGACTGGAACAAATTGCCATCCGTGGTGGGAACGGCCTTGGCCCGAGGCAAGTACGCGGCGATCGCACGAGCAGCCACCCAGCCGGCAAGGCCCGGAGCAACGGCGCCGGCGAGCCAGGCGAGTGTTGCCGGCGTTCCGACCGTCACTTCTGCCCGGGGCCGCCGGATGCAGTTCACAATCGCCCGGGCAACCGCCTCCGGCTCATACACCGGCGGCGCGGCAGCCAACTCGCGACCAGTATAATTCGCAGCATGGTCGAGCCCCGGCGTATTCAGGAAGGACGGGAAAACATCGCAGACGGCGATGCCCCGGAAGCCGGCCAGCTCGGCGCGCAAACTCTTAGTGAACCCGAGCATGCCCCACTTTCCGGCCGCGTAAGCAGCGGAAAAGGGCGAGGGCACCCACGCCCCGAGCGAGTTCACGTTGATGAGCGTTCCCTGCCCCTGCGCACGGAAATAGGGGAGGGCAGCGTGGGCGCCGTTGACGGTGCCGATGAGGTTGGTCTCGATCACCCGCCGGTGCGCCTCTATAGGAGTTTCCTCGAATCGGCCGAAAGCACCCACTCCCACCACATTGACCCAGGCGTCCAGCCTTCCGAACGTGCTCATCGCCATCCCGCCCAGCTTCGCTGTGGCATCCGAGTCGGACACGTCGCACGGCACGACGATGACAGGCCCGCCTCGCTCGGCGCACTCCGCAGCCACGCGTTCGAGCGCCTCGCGGC
>JAEVZQ010000220.1 GCA_023392135.1 Pseudomonadota bacterium
GTCCATCGCTCCCGGTATCATCCAGCTTCCGACCGCTGCCTGGTACGCCCCGATGGATCCCGAGGAGGAGGCCCCGCTCTGCGTGCACGGAAACCCGAACGTGCTGACACGGGATGTCGGCACCTCATCCTTGGCGCAGGGCTGCACGGGTCAGCTTACGACCGTCGAGGTCGAACGCTTCGATGGCAATCTGCCTCCGATCCAGGCTTTCGAACCGCCGGAAATCGGGTCGCAACGTTGAGAAAGCCCGCATAGTTAGCATTTACTCGTCTATTGTGGGTTCGCGGTGCTCCGGCCAGTCGCAGTTTCGCGCCGCAAATTGCGCGCCACCGGCAAAGCTGCGAGACAGAGCACGCTCATGAGCGCAAATGCGGTTCCACCCATTTGGCCGAAGAGCCAGCCAGAGGCCAGCATGACCAGCGCTGTGGCCGCACCGATGCCGAGTGTGCTGTAAATCGCCTGGGCCGTTGCTTCGAGATTCTCCGGCACATTCGTGGCGATGAGCTGCATGCAGGCCAAGTGGAGGAGTGCAAAGGTTATGCCGTGCATCGGCTGAATCAAAGATATCACCCATACGTCGGTGGTTATTGCGGCAACACCCCACCGCACAGCCCCAGCCATGGCTGCCATCGCGATGCAGCCTGCCGGTGTCAGGCGTCGGACGAGCGGCGGCCCAACGATGAAAAATACGATTACTTCCGAGATCACCGCCAGCGACCACAGCAGGCTCGCAGTCTGCGGCGTGATGCCTGCCTCGGTCCAGCGGATGACGGCAAAGGTATCATGCATGCCGTGGCTGCCGAGAATCAGCGCCGCCACAAGCACGATCCGGCGGAAGACGGCCGAGTGCCATAAAGCCGTCAAGCCTTCGTTGGCGACAGCCGACTGGCTCGGCCCTTCGTCATGCTCCTCGGGCACCAACCGCGTCGCTATCGCAGTAGCGATGAGCAGTGCTGACTGCCACCAGAGAATGGCCGCCATGCCGAGGGATGCAATGGACCAGCCCGCGACGATCGAGCCCATAACGAAAGCCGTCGAGCCGCTGCCGCGGACCCAACCATACTCGAAGCCTCCGCGCGGCCGGTTTGCAGCCACAACGGCGAGCGCGTCGGCCAGTGGAGCGAGCGGCGCCAGCGCCATGGCGTGCACCAGGCTCACCAGCAGGATGAGTCCGAATGTCGATGCGGGCAGGTAGAGCAATGCCGCAATTGCAGCAGCAGCGGCGCAGGCCGCAAGGACCAGGCGCTGTGCTCGCCAGCGGTCCGCCACGCGGCCGGCAAGTGGAGCCGAAAGCAGGCGGACGGCGGTACCCGCCGCAAAAATGAATCCTATTTCCTCGGCCTGGAGACCGTACGTCTCGAGGAAGGCCGGCAGGTACGGCGAAGCTACGCCAAAGGATGCGTAGAGTAGGGCGTAAAGGATGACAAAGCGCGGCAACGGCGCAGATCGTGCCCTCCTGTCGTCGCTCGCTATCCCTTCCATTGCAGACTAACACGGCAACCGGTACGCAGTTGCCGCGGCTGCAACCCCTTAGCGAATCAGCGAAACGCGAAGGGGAATTCCTCATGAGATGGCGCATTGCCATTGCAAGGGACCTGACGCCATGGTTCATGTGGGGTCAGTTCCAACCTGCAAGCCAGAACGAGGGGAGGACGCGTCCGATGCAGGACAATGTAACGGCCGCCTCGGCCGAGCCGCGCACACTTCGTCTCGATGATCGGGACAATGTCATCGTTGCCGTGGACGGCCTTGCACCGGGCGCGGTCGCGCGGGGCATCACCGCAAGCGTCCGTATCCCGCGCGGCCATAAGATGGCGAGCGCAAAGATTGCCAAGGGCGAGCCCGTGCTGAAGTTCGGGCAGATCATCGGCTTCGCAACGGAGGACATCACACCCGGCGAGCACGTGCACACGCAAAACTGCGGATTTGCCGCCTTCGAGAGGGACTACGCCTTCTGCCAGGACGCGAAGCCCGAGCCGCTTCTGCCGCCGGAGGCCCGCGCGACGTTCGAGGGCTTCCGCCGCGGCAATGGCCGGGCCGGCACCCGCAATTACATCGGCATCATCAGCAGCGTAAACTGCTCGGCGACGGTTGCGCGCTTCATTGCCGAGGAGGTCACGCGTTCCGGACTGCTCGACGATTATCCGAGCGTCGATGGTGTCATCCCGCTGGTGCACGGGACGGGCTGTGGCATCGACTATAACGGCGAGACGTTCGAGATCCTGAAGCGCACGACCTGGGGCTACGCCTGCAATCCGAACATGGCCGGCGTTGTCGTCGTCGGTCTCGGCTGCGAAGGCTTTCAGATCGCCCGCATGAAGGAAGCTTACGGCATCGCCGAGAGCGATACGTTCCGGACGATGACCATCCAGGAGACCGGCGGCACGAAGAAGACGATCGCGGCGGGCGTCGATGCAGTCCGCAACATGCTTCCGATCGCGGCGAGGTCACGACGCGAGACGATACCCGCGTCCGAGCTGATGGTGGCACTGCAGTGCGGCGGTTCCGATGGCTATTCCGGCATCACCGCCAACGCCGCCCTCGGGCTTGCGACCGATATCCTCGTACGACACGGTGGCACCGGTGTGCTGGCCGAGACGCCCGAGATCTACGCCGCCGAACACCTGCTGACCCGCCGTGCCGCGAGCCGCGAAGTCGGCGAGAAGCTAGTCGAAATCATTCATTGGTGGGAGGACTACACGGCTCGCGCCCGCATGAGCATGGACAACAACCCCTCGCCAGGGAACAAGTTGGGCGGCCTCACGACAATCCTCGAGAAATCGCTCGGCGCGGCGGCCTGGGGCGGCTCGACGACGCTCAAGGCCGTTTACCGGTATGCGGAGCCGATCACGGCCAAGGGCTTCGTCTTCATGGACACGCCCGGCTACGATCCGGTTTCGGCGACGGGCCAAGTGGCCGGCGGCTGCAACATCGTCTGCTTCACGACGGGGCGTGGGTCCGCGTACGGCGGCAAACCGCGCCCGTCGATCAAGCTGGCCACTA
>JAEVZQ010000228.1 GCA_023392135.1 Pseudomonadota bacterium
GCCCGGTGCGATTTCAGCTTCGTGGCAACCCACGCCTCCGTGTCGCCCTCCTCGGCGCGCCGCTCGGCCACGTCGCGCAGCAGCGTCTCGAATTTCATTCCAAGCACGAGCGGATTAGCGAGCCTGAGGAACTCCGAGCAACGATCATTGAACGCGATCAGGCGGTCCTCTGCATCCCAAAGCGCAAAGCCGTCAGAAATGCTCTGAATAGCGTCGCTGAGGCGATTGCGGGCCAGCTCGATTTCCCTTTGCGCCTCGACCCGCCGGGTGACGTCGGTATACATCACGACGAGGCCACGACCCGGAACCGGGTTTCGATGAATTTCGAGCACACGCCCATCGGGGAGAGTGCGTTGATCTATAATGGGCTGGTCGAGGTGCTCCAGCCGTGAGCGGATCAACTCCTCAGCGTCTCCTTGCCCGAAGTCTCCACGTTTCGTCAGAAACTCGACCACCCCCCGATGGGTCGTACTCTTGCTGAGGAGGTCTTCGGGCAGGTCAAGCAGGTCGCGCATATGGCGGTTCCAGGCGAGCAGCCTGCCGGCTCCATCGAACATCGCGACGCCTTGCGCCATGTGGTCGAAGGTACCCTGCAGAATGCGGCTGGCTGCAGTCGCCTCGTCCCGGGCGATTTCGAGCCGCTTCAACGCCTGCTCGCGTTCTTCCGACAAGCGATTGCGCTCGATGAGACCATCGCGGAACATGGCCAGTGTGCGCGACATCTGGCCGATCTCGTTATCGCCGTCAGGCGGAAGGTCGATATCGGTGCGCCCGCCGGTCAGCGCCTCCATCGCGCCCGTGACACGCCCCAGCGGCAGCACGATCGAGCGCAGAATAAGAATTGTCAGGGCAAGCGCCAGCAGGCTCGCCGCGATGACCACGCCCCAGGAAATGCCAACGGCTCCGGCGGTTCGCTGCCGTGCCGCTTCACTGGCGCGCGCCGCTTCGCTGCGGAGATTGCCGATGAGCTGATTGAGGTTCTTCTCGACTGCCGCGCTATGCACCTTCGACTGCGCCATGAGCGTATTGCCGATGACCCGCCTGTCCTCAGCATAGGCGTCGACGGCGTCGAGAGATCGCGAAAACAATTGCTCGACTTCGGTAGCAATGGATTTCACGGCGGCGGGATTATGCGGCTTGAGAGCTGCGAGCTGCTCCCCAAGGCGGGCTTTCGCCTCGCGCGCCCTTTGCTCGGGCAGATTGAGCAGGCTCAACGCTGCATCGGTCAGCCAGTACTTCAGGTCGCCGAATGCTTTTTCGGCGGCACTCGCGGCGCGCAGGTTCTCGATGTAGCGAGATTCGGCGAGCAGCGCGTCGGCACCGAGCTTGAGCTCTCGGTTCATGAAGGTGTTGGTGCCGACGAGGATCGCGAGCAGCGCGCCGGACAGGATGATCAGGCGCAAGGAGATCGAAAGGCGCGAAAGCCGCAAAGCCTCGAAGCTCTGCAGGCGCCCTGGTTTCATTTTTCAGGCCGCAATAGAGTTATGCTGATAACGCCACCCAGGTCGCCCTCGCTTGCCCCCTCCTTCGGATATCCGGTGATGTCTATTTCACCTTTGGTCCCGCCATGGCAGGACATGCAGGAGGCCGAATAATACTCCGGGACCAGAACCCGAAACTCGTTCGGCTCTCCTTCGGCTTTGTAATAGACCTGTCCATGAGGCCAGGAGGGGGAGAGGAATTTTTGCTCTATGATCTCTCGCTCCCACGGGTCGGGGCGGGCCTTCCGGTTTCTGACGAGTGGAGGAGGCGCAGTAACCTTTATGCGCAGCTCCGTCGCCATTTTCTGCTGCAGCCGCTCCGTTATGAGGCGGCCGAAGATTGCCGGAATGAACCCCTTGAAGCCCAGTCCCTGCTCATTGATCAGGTCCTGGTTTTCATCCATGACCTCCTTGATGGAGGCCATTTCGGCGCTCAAGAGCCTTCCGTGCTGGGAGGCCGGGTCGATCGCCAGCGGATCCACTCCAGCGGCCTTCTTGTACTCCTCGATGGTTGCCGACAGGACGACATCACCCGTCAATCCCTTGTCGCCGCGCGCCGGATCGTTGATGAGGTCCTGATTGCTGGAGATGACCGTTCGGGCCGATTGCAGCATTTTGGCCAGGCTCAAGGCAATGTCGAGGTTCACCTGCTCCTCTGCCCGTGTGCTGATGGGAAACAGCGGCGCCGTTGCGATCATGGCGATCGCGACAAGCGGGATGAGCAGTTGCTTCGCCTCCAGGCGAGTCGAACGGCAGGCTCGAAAAGATCGCAGACTCATGGCGGGAGTCCCATCGGTGAGCTTGTTGCGTCCCGGCGCGTGCACCGCGGCTGCCCATTTGCCATCGCCAACTCGAACTCAGACAACTCGGACCTCAAGCAAGTGCGACAGCAACGCTCTCGCCCTCGAATGGGCGCGCGCTCCGGCCTGGGCTGATACGAGCTTTGCCCGGATGGTACATCCAACGCCGGCAAGTGTGAGTTTGGACACGAAAGCCGAGATCAGCCGTGGAGCATTATACTCTACGCCAGCAGCGGCTCAAAGCTGATGTTCAGCATTAGGTGATTTATGTAATTGTGCCTGCCAGCGGGCAGGTCAGGTCACGAGCGGCAGGAATCAATCGAGCGGTCGCCCACTGCCATTTTCGGGCAGGCAGCCGACCGCTTGCCGGCTGGATATCGAGCAGCGCGGCCGGCAAAACACCGGCACAGGCGGTACGTGGGCTGCCTGTGCCTGCTCCACAAATTAGTTGTATCTCACGTTATTTTCACTGGCCCCGCGCATGCTGATCAGATCCCCGTAGATCCATCCGCGCTGACCCGAAAAGATAACCTCGCACCAGTGGCTGCACTGGACGACCTTGACCGGGCTGCCTTCAGACACGACCGCGACGATGGGCTCCGCGTTGTTGGGTCCTGCCCGCATGTTCACATGGGTGACTGCTTGCGCAATGCGCGCGGGCTCGGTTGAGTTTTCGGCCTCCTCGGCTGCAAACTTACTATTCACAGCCGCAACCTCCTGCTCCTCCTTTTCGCCGGAGGGCTTTACGATGGTGTCGAAGGTGACCACGGTTTCCACTGAGGCAGTCTGATCGGATGCAGACGCATTGCCCTCCCCAACTTGCTCCTGCGGCTCGCCCGAAATAGACTTTGCCGGTTCGGCTGCGGGCAGAGGCTCGCTTGACGTCGCCGCGGGATTGCTCACCCTTTCGGCCAGAGCAGCGATTTCGACCGTTGGCGCGTTAACCAGGGCTGAACTATCGGAAGCCACAGTCTCGCTTTGCTGAGGCTCACCTGCCGACGGCAGACGCCCTTGCATTTTCGGCGCCGGCTGCTCAGCCTTGAATGCGACCGAGGCAAAAACGGGTGTCTGGTCGGGCGCCGCTTCGTTGCTGGCCAAGGCGGGCGGCTCGCTCATGAGAGGTGTGAAGAGCAGCACGCCGCCACCTACTGCAGCCGATGCCATCAACCCCGCGACAAAACCATAGAGCGGCTTCGACAGGACATTCTTCATGGCCTCCAGCGAGACCGGTGAAAAAGTCGTCTGCCATTCTTCTGGTTCGCAAACTGGTTCGTCTGAGCGATTGACGACATTCGGCAGGTCGAAGTCGTCCTGGAAATCGTCCCGCTCGTCCGCAGGCTCCGTTTCGAGCTTGTCTGATAGCGCCCGAACCAGCTCGTTCAGCTGAGTACGCAACGCATCCTGTGTCGTGTCGAGGTCAAGCTCGAAGGGAGCTCCTGGCTCGGCGATCTTATTGCCCGCATCTGCAGTGCCCTCCGCCACTTCATTGCTGTCGGCAGCAGATTGCGTCGCGGTCTGCTCGTCGCGGCTGTCCGTCAGGGGCGATTCATAAGCGGCGTTGAGCCCGTTTCGAGTCGTCATTGGCGGTCCATCTGTCACGATTGTTTGGGGCCGTCCTGGTGGCTGAGACGCAACACTAGGATCAAGGACCGAATCGGCCATCGATTCGAATATGACCGGCAAATGCGTCCGCTCTAGGCCAATCCTTGGGCCTGTTTGGGGTAACAAACAGGCAAATTTGTCCCTTTCGGCCAACCTGGCAGTCTGAATGAAAGCCGAGCCCTGCCTGAGGTTTAGCTATGAGCAGTTAACTTGGACGATCAGCATTGAGTCTTATGCTCGCGCACTCTGAAAGTCCGGAGCGATCCTCCTGCCCGAATCAGCCAGGTCATCGGAAAGCGACCCGGCGATTCTGGGATCGTAACGATAGGAGATGATGGCCGCTCACTCCCCGAAGCACCAGCTTGGAGTGCTAAACCAGCATTAGCACTCCCCCCTTGAC
>JAEVZQ010000390.1 GCA_023392135.1 Pseudomonadota bacterium
GGTTAGGAGCGTCCCAGCATCATGCGTTTCATCGTGATCGACGGCGCCATCCACGACCTGGAAAGGCGAGATATCACCTCCTCCTGTCACCGCGCTGAATTCCATTATCACAGTGCTCATGTTGTAGGAGCGCACTTGTGAAGAACACCGACGTTCAAGGACGACCTGCCTCAGTTGGCATGGGGGTGGACGTTGGTCACGAGGCTCGGTCCGGGCCCTCGTTGTCCTCAGCTTGCACCCTTGTCGTAGAACGGCAATTCTGGAGACTTTCCAGCAAGCTGAGATGACGTTATGACCATCCCATTCAAAGCGATCGGTGTGTTCCACATTGCAGCGCGCGAAGGTAGCATTACGCGGGCCGCGGTCAGCCTCGGGGTCACGCCGTCGGCAGTGAGCCAGCAGATTCACGCGCTCGAGGTCCATCTCGGCGCCGCGCTGATGACCAAAGTTGGCCGGCGCATTCAGCTCACCGAAGCCGGGGAGCGCTATTTCGAGACGATCAGCGGCGAGCTCGAACGCGTGACCGAGGCGACCAACCGCATTCGCGGCTACAACGCCGTAACTCTTCTCACGGTGCGGACCCCGCCCAGCCTGTCGACCAAATGGCTGTTGCCGCTGCTGCCCTCTTTTCTCGATACCTATCCGGAGCTCGAGGTCCGCATCGACGCCAGCAACGAGCCGACCGATTTCAACCGCGACGGCGTCGACGTCGAGATCAGGCATGGCGAAGGGCGGTGGTCGGGCCTGTTCGTCGAACCGCTGATCGAGGAGCACTATCGGCCGCTCTGCGCCCCGACGTTGATCTCGGCCGGCAGCATCGGAGCCGATCGGCTCGTGAACTATCGCCTGATTCATTCGGTGAAAGCGCAGGCATCCTGGAACCACTGGCTAGCGGCCGCAGGAGTAGAGCTTGGTGTGCGCTGGCGGCGTGTCCTCTTCGACCGGTCGCATATGGCGGTTGACGCGGCAGTGAATGGGCTCGGAGTTGCGCTCGAAAGCGATGTCACGACCTGGCAGGAAGTTCGCGACGGCACTCTCGTTTGCCCCGTCCGCAATCCGCCCGCGGTATCCATACCCACGCAATGGATCGTGTGCCCGCACGACCATCTGCGGCACAAGAAAGTCCGCCTCTTCATCGACTGGGTCCGTGCGGAACGGGAGCAATGGCTGAAGAGCCAGGGCCGTCGGCCAAGAGGACAGGGCCGCGCCCATCGCCGCTGAATGATTTAGATTATCTACATGATGAACGTAATAATCTAAATTGCACTTCACATAAGCCGCCCATACGCTGAGCAAAACGACATTGTCTGGAATTAATCTCGAAAAGTGCTGAAAGGGCGAAACTCGTGAACCTCAACAAGATGCTGCTGCAGCGGCACGCAGCGGGCAAGCCGGTCACTGTCGGTGTCGTCGGCGCCGGCAAGTTCGGCACCATGTTCCTGACGCAGGCCCGTACGACCACCGGCATGCACGTGGTCTCGGTTGCGGATCTCAACGTCGCCCGCGCCCGCTCCCAGCTCACGATGGCGTCGTGGCCGACTGTGCAGTTCGAAGCCTTATCGTTCGATGATGCGCTGAAGTCCGGTAAGACTTTTATCACGGACGATACGGAGGCGATGATCGCACATCCCGCCATCGAGGTCATCGTCGAGGCGACCGGCGATCCGAAAACCGGCATCCGCCTGTGCACGAAGGCGATCGAGAACGGCAAGCATATCGTCATGGTCAACGTAGAGGCCGACGCGCTCGCCGGCCCGCTGCTGGCCCGCAAGGCTGAGCGGGCTGGCGTGGTCTACTCGCTGGCCTGGGGGGACCAGCCGGCGCTCGTCTGCGATCACGTCGACTGGGCGCGCGCCGCCGGCTTCCGCATCGTCGCCGCAGGCAAGGGCACCCGTTATCTTCCGACCTATCACCAGTCGACGCCGGACACGGTGTGGGACATCCTCGATACCTACATGAAATTCCGCGACGAGGATCGCGGCACCATCAATCCGAAGATGTTCAACTCGTTCGTAGATGGCACGAAGTCGGGCATCGAGATGACGGCGATCTGCAATGCGACCGGGCTTCACGCGCAGACCGAGGGCCTGAGCTTCCCGCCGGCCTCCCGGTTCGAGATCGCGCAGATCTGCAAGCCCAAGGCTGACGGCGGCGTGCTCGAAAAGAAGGGCGTCACGGAAGTGGTATCGTAGGTCTATCGCGACGGCACCGACGTACCGGGCAATCTCGTCATGGGCACCTACGTCGTTTTCGAAGCGACAGAGGACAACGACTATGCCCGCCGCTGCTTCGTCGAATACTCGATGCTGCAGGACAAGAGCGGACGCTATGCGGCGCTGTATCGTCCGATCCATATGATCGGCCTGGAGCTCGGGATCTCGGTAGCGTCGGCGGCCCTGCGCAAGGAGCCGACCGGAGCGCCGATCTGCTTCAACTCCGATGTCGTCGCCACCGCAAAACGCAAGCTGAATGCGGGCGAGATCCTCGATGGCGAGGGCGGGTTCTGCGTGTGGGGCAAGCAGACGCCTGCCGCCACCTCACTCGAGCACGGCTATCTGCCGCTCGGCCTCGCCCACAGCGTCAAGCTCAAGCGCGATATCGCGGAAGGCCAGCGCCTGAAATGGAGCGATGTCGAGGTCGATGAAACCGATTCTGCGGTGAGGACGCGCCGCGAGATGGAAACGGCATTCCGCTCTCAAACGTAACGCGATCAGCAGCACCCGGTCCGCTTCGTTTGAGCAGACCGGGTGCCTTTGACGCTTGTTGAAAGAAAACAGGCCTGAGGAACAGGTCGATGAAACCAACCCAGGAGGAGACGATGACGAAGAAGACTGCAGGTCAGATGAGCCGCCGGAGCGCGCTCGGGGTCATGTCCGGTGCCGGCGCGTTTCTCGCCATGCCGCGAGTCGCACGCGCCGCCAAGATCAACTGGATCGGAGCCAGCGCGACGGCACCGACCGACTTCATCGCGATCTCGATCGATTTCTTCGCCAAGCGCGTGGCGGAGTTGACCAAGGATCAGCTCGTCATCACCAACCACCACGGTGGAGCGCTCGGCGGCGAGCGCGAGCATATCGAGGCGATGCTGCAGGGCGCGGTGCACGTCGCTTCGCCCGGCCAGGGCCTGCTCGCCGGCTGGTACCGGCCGGCAGAGGTCTGGACTCACCCCTATCTTTTCAAGGATGTGCCGCACAAGGATCGCGTCTGGGATAGCGTGCGCGATGAGTATATCAAGGACGTCACCACGGCCGCAAAGCTGCGTCCGGTGGCGGCGATCCCACGCATGCCGCGGCAGCTGACGTGCAACAAGGTGGTGAAGACGCCGGCGGATATGAAGGGCTTGAAGATCCGCGTGCCCGAGACTGCCTTGTGGCGGCGCACATTCGAGATGTTCGGCGCTTCGCCGACACCGCTGCCGTTCCCTGAGGTATTCCAGGCGCTGAAGTCGAGGATCATTGACGGACAGGAGAACCCCACGGCGCTCAGCTATAACTCCGGCATCTTCGACGCCAATACTCACCTGTCCCTGACCGAGCACATGATGCAGGACAACTGCATTCTCCTTTCGGAAACGGCGTATCAGGGCCTCGCGCCGGACCTCCAGAAGGCTGTCGACCAGGCTGCCCGCGACAGCGAAGCGGAAATGCGGCCGCGGGTTGTCGCCGACGACAAGATCATCCTGGAGAAGGTGAAGGCGAAGAATATCGTCATCAGCGAGGTCGACAAGCCGGCGTTCGGTGCAACCGTGAAGAAGCTCGTCGAGGAGTTTCCCGCAGGAAAGAAGTGGGTGGAGCGGTTCGCCCAGATCGGCTGAGGGCGCGCAACCATCACGCACTGGCTTGGGCAGGAGGACCCGCGCTGTGGCGGGTCCCTCCGGAACCGGTGTCATCGGGCCAATTTAGGGGGCCGGCACGGCCGATGTCCGTACTGCCTGTACGGCGGCGCGCATCCGTCTTCTAGCTTGGTCGCCTGGACCTGGCCCTGCCTGCTGATTGGACATCCAGCATGAAAGCAGCATTTGGATATCTCTGCGACGTCGTGACGAAGGTCGCCGAGTTTCTGCTCGGTGCGGCCATGGCCGCGATCGTCCTGATCACGCTGGGAGCGGTATGGTGGCGCTACGTAATGAACGATCCAATCGCGTGGATCGAACAGGTATCCAATATGCTTTTTGTCTG
>JAEVZQ010000447.1 GCA_023392135.1 Pseudomonadota bacterium
CTTTCCACGCGTTCTCCTACAGCGCACCGGCGCCAGACAGCGCGCCACCGACCGCCGTCATCGCTGGCAGCGGCGAGGTGCCCGAGGGTGGCTCGAACTACCGCGAGCATGTCGTGAGGCTCGGGGATATCTCTCCGGAAGGGCTCGCCGAAAAAGCGCGCTTCGTGATGGGCGAGATGGAGCGCCGTCTCGCCGGAGTTGGTATGACCTGGGCCGATGTTACGGCAACGCAGGTCTACACCGTGCACGACCTGCACCCGTTCCTGGCCGACGCGATCGTACGTCCAGGAGCTTCCGCCCACGGCCTCGTCTGGCACTATTGCCGGCCACCCGTCGTCGATCTCGAGTATGAGATGGACTGCCGCGCCATCCGCCGCGAGCTTGTTATCGACTGAGGGGCGTAAGAAAGGCGCCGCCCACTTATCTTCGAGCGAGGTGATCGGCGTAACCGTGGCCGATCCACAACGGCGCGGCAGAACATGCAACCGGGCCAGAATGTGGCCGCTACGAGGTGCTATCTCGAATCATGTGTGGCGAGTCGGGGCTGAGGGAGCTCGCACTCGAGAGGGTACAAAACATGCGCATTATCCAGTATCTGAGGGCCTTGTCGCTCTCACTGATCGCAGCTCTGGCCGTGATGGGCACAGCGCCGAATGCCAACGCGAGCTCGGCAGCCGAAATCGACGCTGGCGTCCAGGATACGCTCGACGATCTGTTCTATCAGGTCCGGGGAGCGCGCGGGCTCGTCAACAAGTCGGCGGCGGTCCTGGTGTTCCCGACCGTCTATAAAGCCGGCTTCGGGATCGGTGGGGAGTATGGCGAGGGCGCGCTGATCACCCGCCGCAGGACCATCGATTATTACAATCTCATTTCCGCGTCGTTCGGATTCCAGCTCGGCGCGCAGGCTCGCTCCATCGTCATCGTGTTCACGACGCCCGAGGCGCTGGAAAGCTTCCGGCGCGTGGATGGGTGGAAGGTGGGAGTCGACGGATCAGTTGCCCTGATCAACGTCGGCGTCGGCGCCTCCATCGATACGACCCGCATCCGCAGCCCCATCGTCGGGTTCATCTTCGACAACAAGGGCCTGATGTATAATCTGACGCTGGAAGGCTCCAAGATCAGCCGTATCTACCGCTAAACGAACGCGTTCATCGATCAAGCGACGACGACGGCGAGGGCCGCAGCCAGTCCGACGCTGACTGCCAGAAGGCTGCCGATGATTGATGCCAGAAGCACGATCTCACGCAGCTCACTCAGGAATGCGGCCCACATATCTACGCCCCTGTTGCTGTTATCGTTAAGTACTCAACCTAAGTCGCGGCCTGTGCGCCGAAGGTTCAACAGTACCAATGAACATTCCTCAAAGTGGTTCCATAAAATGCATTGCGCCTTGAACTGAGAATGAACGACAGCGGCTCTGCCGTCGGGCCGTAATGCAGTCGGAGCCGTCGGAATCGCTCGCGACCGCGGCCGCACCTCCGCCATAAGTTGCGCCGACAACGCCCGGATTCAGCCGTGCTCGGGCCCAGAACGACTGGAATGTTCCCGCCACGCGGGGGCGGTCAGTGTTTTTGAGTACCCATGTCGGTTCACAGTGTTGCGTATCGCTCACTTGCGCGAGCGACTCTTCTCTCCACCTGCTCTCTTGCCATGGCCGCTATTCTGGCGGGCTGCTCCTACGGCGGCTCGGGGCCGCCGGCGCCTCATTATTCCCAGTTCGAAACCGAAGCGCCGGCAGGAAACACGGTCACCGTGTGCAGCGCGCACGGCTGCCGGCATAAATCCCGGTTCACGTTCAGCCGGCGGGACATCGCCCAGCTCAGGAGCATCATGAATGCGGCCGGCGGCAGCTCAAGTCCGACCGCTGAGCGGCGCGCGATTGGCAAGGCGATCGCGTGGATCGAGAACCGGGTCGGGCCCGAAACAGGTACCGCGCACGACCGCGCAAGCCTCGATTTTTTGGGGAGTGGCGATCCGGGTCAGATGGACTGCGTCGACGAGGCGACGAACACGACCAGCTACCTTACAGTGCTCTCAGAAAACGGTCTCCTTCGGCACCACGAGATTTTGCGCCCCATGGCCAAGGACGCGCCCCTTCTGCGCTGGACACACTACTTCGCGGTGATCCGCGATAAGACGTCGGGCCAGCGTTGGGCGGTCGACAGCTTCATGTACGCGAACGGCCACGAGCCGATCATCATGGAAGCGGAAAAGTGGTACATTCAGACCTGATGAAGCTGCCAACGATCGACCCCACCCGGCCAATCGTCCACCCCTGCCAACGGCTTGACACGGTCTGACCTGAATGGCCAGAATACCGGCTGGCCTGACCTTTCCGCGATGCGGATCGAGCAAGTACGATCGGCGCTGGTGCGCATCTGGCGCCGGCTTAGTGGAGATGTTCAATTCCGATGGCAGCGCAATCCATGCGCCTTCGCCTTTCACTCAGATCGCGCACCTGCGCCTACTCGCTACGCTGCCCGGCAATCACCGTTGGCAGCAAACGCCATAACACAGAAAACACTTCGAGCTTTCGGCTCTGATCGGGAGGAGACCACATGAAGAGTTGGATGTTGAAAACAGCACCTCGGGTGGCGCTGGTACTGGGCACGGCCGTCGCAGCTGCCGGCTTCGTCGGTCCGAAACCGGAATGCATTGCGCCGGCAAATCCGGGCGGTGGCTGGGACTTCACCTGCCGTACGGTCGGCCGGCTTCTCCAGGAGCTGAAGATCCTCGACACGCCGATGCAGGTCACGAACATGCCAGGCGCGGTCGGCGGTGTCGCCTTCGCCCATGTCGCCGAGAACAGGGGCAAGGATCCCAGCCTCATCGTCGCCTCGAGCAGCGTCGGCATGACCCAGATCGCCCAGAACCGCTATCCCGGCGATGCCGACAAGATGCGCTGGCTCGCCATGCTCGGGGCCGATGCGGGTGTCGTTCTGGTCAAAGCCGATTCGCCCTACAAGACGATCAAGGATCTGATGGAAGCGCTGAAGGCCGATCCCACTGCAGCGGTGACGGCCGGATCGAGTGGCGCCGGCGGATACGATCATCTCCGTCTGCTGCTGCTGGCGCGTGCCGCGGGGATCAAGACCGAGGATCTGCGGAAAATCCGCTGGGTGCAGTTCGACGGTGGCACGGACGCGGTCACCCAGATGCTCGGCAACCATCTGCAGGTCGTGTCCACCGATCTCGGCGAGATCGCGGGTTTCGTCGAAGCGGGCCAGGTCCGTGTGCTGGCCGTCCTGACAACCGACCGGCTCGACGCGCCGTTCGACAAGCTGCCGACCGCGCGTGAGCAGGGCCTCGACGTCGTCGGCCTCAACTGGCGCGGATTCTACACCGGCGGCGGCGTTTCAGATGCCGACTACGAGGCCATGGTTGCAGGGCTGAAGAAGCTCTACGACAGCAATGAATGGAAGGAGACCGCGCGCAAGAGCGGGCTCCAGCCGAGCTGGAATGGCGGCAAGGAGTTCGAGGACTTCGTCCGCAAGTCGATCGCAGACCTGCGTAGCCTGTCGAAGGACATCGGGGTCATCAAGTGAGTGACCGCCTCGTCGGCCTCGCGCTGATCGCAGCGGCGGCCTGGTACGGCTGGACAGCCGGCGAGTACCAGGCCGACTTCGCCGATCCCCTGGGGCCATCGGCTTTTCCGAGATTGCTCGCGCCCTGCATCGCCGCACTCGGCCTCTGGCTGACCTTGCGACCCGATCCAGAGCCTGAGTGGCCTGACGGGGTCACGCTTCTCGCGCAAGCCGTCGGTGTCGGCCTGATGACCGTCTACGCCTTTGTCCTCATGCCGGTTGGATTTCTCCTCTCCACGGCAGTGCTGGCCACACTGCTGGCCGTGATGCTCGGCGCGCGCATCCTGTCCGCTGCGGCGGTCGGCATCGCCATCAGCGTCGGCTGCTACACTCTTTTCACCTACGCCCTCGAGCTGGCACTCCCCACAGGCACACTCTTCGCGGGAAGCTAGTGTGATGATCGAGAAATTCGCCACACTTAGCGGAGGAAGAGCGAGCGAATTTCTCGATCTGAATCACACTAGCAAGACTCTGAATCTAGTGTGCTTTCTGATTCCGAAGTTCGCTCCGGAGCCTAGCCACGAACTCTGGCGAACTTCGGAACCGGGATACTAGACGACATGGATGTGCTCAGCGCGCTCGCCGGAGGATTCGGCGTCGCATTACAGCCCGCCAACCTGCTCCTGGCGCTGTTCGGGTGTTTCGTCGGGACGATGATCGGCGCACTGCCCGGGCTGGGTCCGGTCAACGGCATCGCCATCCTAATCCCGCTGGCGTTCAGCCTGAAGCTGAGCCCGATCGAAGCGATGATCATGCTGACCGCCGTCTATTACGGCACGATGTTCGGAGGCCGGATCTCGAGCATTCTGCTGAACATTCCCGGTGACGCACCGGCTGTGATGACGTGCCTCGACGGCTACCCGATGGCGGTCAAGGGCCGGGCAGCGGACGCCCTTGCCATTTCCGCGATCTCCTCCTTCATCGGCGGAACGCTCGCCACGATCGGACTCACGATCTCCGCCCCGCTTCTCGCACAGGCCGCCATCTACTTCGGACCTGCAGAGTATTTCGCGCTGTTCGTGCTGGCCGTCGTAGCCGTCGGCGGTGTCGGCAGCGGTAATCCGATCAAGACGCTGACGGCCGGCGTGATCGGGCTGGCCCTGTCGACTGTCGGGCTCGACCCGGCGAGCGGCGTCCCACGCTATACGTTCGGCAGCTACGAGCTTTATGACGGCGTCGACTTCGTCGTAGCCATCATCGGGCTGTTTGCCATCAGCGAGTTCCTGGTTTTTCTGGACAACAGGCGCAGCAGCGAGGGTGAGGCCAATCGTATCCCCGTCGGGCGCATCCGCAGCTCCTTCCGGGAGCTGATCTATCCGGCCGCGACGCTGCGTGCGAGTGCGCTCGGGTTCGTCATCGGTGTATTGCCGGGCGCAGGCGCCACGATGGCGAGCTTCCTCGGCTATACGATGGAAAAGAGGCTATCGGATCGCGACGGAACCTTCGGCAAAGGCGATCCCCGCGGCGTCGCAGCTCCCGAGGCGGCGGACAACGCAGCCGCCGGCGGCAATCTCGTGCCGATGCTGACGCTCGGCGTCCCCGGCAGTGGTGCGACGGCAATCATGCTGGGCATGCTCATCACGCTCAACGTACGGCCCGGGCCATTGCTGTTCGAGCGCCAGCCGGATCTCATCTGGGGCCTCGTCGCGTCGCTCTATGTGAGCAATTTCATCCTGGTGCTGCTCAATATCCCGCTCGTCGGTATTTTCGCCCGGCTGCTGACGATCCCGACGCGCTACCTGATGCCACTCGTCATCGTCATCAGCTACGTGGGCGTCTACTCGATCAGCAACAGCGCATTCGACCTGCTGCTGATGACCGGCTTCGGGGTCCTCGGCTTCGCCATGCGCAAGACGGGCTTCTCGATGATCCCGCTCGTCCTCGGCATGTTGCTCGGCAGCCCCATGGAGCAGAACCTGCGCCGGTCCATGGAAGCAAGCGGCGGCGACTGGTCGGCGCTGTTCGCAAGCCCGCTCGCGATCGGGCTGCATCTGACCACGCTCTGCCTGATC
>JAEVZQ010000492.1 GCA_023392135.1 Pseudomonadota bacterium
ATCTGATGCAGCAGGTCGAGCGAATAGGCGCGCATCTCCTCCGAGGCACCGGCGATATTCATGTCGATGTTCGGCATATTGAGCGTAACGACCTTGACGCATCGGCGCTCGATATGACCGCGCAAACCGCTGCGCTCGGCGGCACTCAGATCGCGCGGCCACAAGTGGCCGGGGAAGATCATCAGCTCGAACTCGCGATAGCCGCGATCGGCGAGTTTGTCGATGAACTGCAGAGCGGTGTGATCGAGCGTATAGGAATAAGAGTTGATCGCGAAATCGGCAGCTCGAGGATTCATGCCTGTGCGCCTTTCAATGTTCAGGTCTCAGGTTTGGCGGGGCCCTGTTAAAAAATCGGCATTACTGCCGCAGTGTCGAGATCATCTCGCGCCAGTTGCTGGTCGGTTGGTAGCTGAGGCGCTCCCTGGCGCGCGTAATGTCGATCACGGATGCGAACGGGTTATTGCGGAAAACCTCGGGACGCCGGATTTCGGGCAGGGTGCCCCAGCGCTCTTTCGCCATTTCCAGTGTCGGCCGCGGATTGAGTCCATCCGCCGCTGAGATCACGAACACCTCGTAGCCCTTGTAGTCGGACTGCAATGCCAGATCGAAGCCTTGCGCCACGTCCTCGGGCGAAACATAGGCCCAGAAATGATAGTTCTGGACGTCGCTCCCGCGTACCTCCAGCTCCGGATACTCGGGCGGAAAGACGATGTGCACCGGCCGGACGACCTGCACCTCGAGCTTGCGCCGGTGGGCGTAGCTTTCGCTGATCACCTCCGTCACCCGCTTGCTGAGCGAGTAGAACTCCGTCGGCCGGACCGGGTGCCCTTCATCGACGGGCAGGTACTTCGGCGGCCAGTCAGGCGGGTTGTACGACAGATCGAAGACCGAATCGCTTGAGGCGACGACGACCCGCTTTACGCCTGCATCCTCAGCCGCCTGCAGGACAGCCCAGGCACCCTGCACGTTCGTGTTGAAGGTCACGTCGGCCGGGGCCGTGCGCGGGTTGGGAATGGCCGCCAGATGGATGACCGCATCCTGCCCTGCGAAGGCCTCGCGCATCGCGACGTAATCGGTAATGCTGGCCTGGATCTGGCGTAAGCCGTCAAGGTGTGCGCCGCCGAGCGGCTTCACGTCGAGCACGGTCACGGAGCACTTGCCCCTGAGCCGGTCGACGACATAGGTGCCGAGCCTGCCGGCTCCGCCCGTTATGATGACGTTCTCGAAGCTCAAGGGCGTCTCCATCCTCCCGCGCTGACGTTGCAGCGCATTGGCAAGATTATTTTCACATTGTGCGAAGTCAACCCACCATCTGAGACACTGATGTTAGCGGCTGGCGCTCATCATCGCCATGCCCTTCCAACGCACATGGCGGGTTGGCAACAAACGAGGACGCCAAGATGTGAATTGACGTTTCACAATATGAGATCATCATGGCGGAAACCGCCGAACGGCGCGCGCCGGGCGATCATCAGATGAAGAAGGGCGAGGCTTCATGAAAAGGGACAGCGCGTTGCAGTGGGACATCATCGACATTCCGATGCTCATCGGCGGTGAATGGCGTAAAGCCGACGAAACACACGACGTTGTTGACCCTTATCGCAACGACATCATCGCCCGCGCCCCGCGGTCCTCGCTTGCCGATCTCGATGCAGCCCTGCAATCGGCTGTCGCGGCGAAGGCCGTTATGGCTGCGATGGCCGGATACGAGCGGGCAGCCCTGCTCAGGCGCGTCAAGGCACTGTTGCTGGAGCGCGCGGGCGAGATCGCCGAGATCATGGCGCGCGAGACCGGAAAAGCCATCAAGGACGCCAAGGCCGAGGTCGTCCGTTCCCAGGACACGATCGAGCTGTCGGCGGAAGAAGCGATCCGCATCGCCGGCGAGCAGGTGCCGCTTGATGGATCATCGATGGGCGCAGGCAAGATCGCCATGTTGCTGCGCTTTCCCGTCGGCGTGGTCGCGGGGATCACTCCTTTCAACGCGCCATTCAACCTCGCCTGCCACAAGATCGCCCCGGCTCTGGCGGCCGGCAATGCCATCGTCCTCAAGGCGCCGCCGCAGTCGCCGGCTGTCGCCCACAAGCTCGTCGAGATGTTCGTCGACGCAGGAACGCCACCCGGGGCGCTCAACGTGCTTTATGGCGATCTTGTCGGACCGGCGCTGGTCCGGGATCCCCGCGTCGATTTCATCACCTTCACCGGCTCGAGCCGCGTCGGCGCCGAGATCAAGGCGGCATCGGGCCTGCGCCGGGTTGCACTGGAGCTCGGTGGCGATGGTCCGGTCATCGTAGCAGCTGATGCGTCCATCGAGGAAAGCGCGACGGTCTGCGCGCGTAATTCCATGCGGCTCGCCGGGCAAAGCTGCATTTCGGTGCAGAACGTCTTCGTGCACGAGAGCCTTCATGACGCCTTTCTCGAGCGCCTGGTCGAGAACGTGAAGCGTCTCAAGGTCGGCGATCCGCTCGACCCGCAGACGGACGTGGGGACGCTCATCGACGAGGCCGCAGCGATTCGCGTCGAGGCTTGGGTGAAGGAGGCCATCGCACACGGTGCGCGTCTGCTTACGGGGGGCCGGCGGCATGGCGCGCAGATGGAACCCACCGTGCTCACCGACGTGAAGCCCGACATGCGCATCGCCTGCGACGAGGTGTTCGGCCCGGTTGTCGGGGTTCGCCGGTTCAGTGATATCAGCGAGGTTTTTCAGCGTATCAGCGCCAGCCGCTTCGGCCTGCAGTGCGGGATCTTCACGAAGTCTCTTGATCTGGCGATGCGGGCCGTTCGCGAGATCCGTACCGGGGGTGTCATTCTCAATGGATCCTCGACTTGGCGGACGGATCAGCTCGCGTATGGTGGCGTCAAGGACAGCGGCATCGGACGCGAAGGTCCAAAGTACGCGATCAGGGACATGACTGAGGAACGGCTCGTCGTGGTCAATCTGTAGGTTGTTTCGGCAGCGGCAGCCGAATGAAGAAGCGAGGAGATGACATGGCCAGGGTGCGAAAGGAGCTCGACGCCATTGGGGGTGGGGTTTCACGGCCTGCAAAGGTCGGCGGGGAGGCCGTCAAGGACCGTGGCGGCGTGCAGTCGATCGAGCGCGCCTTCGCCATTCTCGAGGAAGTGGCCAGGCACCGCGAAGGCATCAGGCTCGGCGACCTCAGCCGGCGGGTCGGACTTCACAACAGCACCACGTTTCACCTCGTAAAGACGATGGTGCAACTCGGCTATCTGCGCCAGATCCCTGAGACGAAGTATTATCGGATCGGCCGCCCTCTTTTCACGCTCGCCGCCAGCGCGCTCGACGAAACCGAGATGGTTTCGCTGTCGACTCCTATCCTCGAAGATCTGTCGCGGGTAACCGAGGAAAGCAGCCATTTCGCGGTCCGCTCAGGCGACAAGATCGTCGTGCTCGCGCGTACAGCCGGAACTGGCGCCTTCCAGCTCACCGAGCGCGCCGGCGTCGTCCGGCCAGCTCATTGCACGGCGCTCGGAAAAGTGCTCCTCGCCTCGCTGCCTCCCGACCAATTCGAAACCTTCCTGAAGCGCCGCCCCCTGCAGGCGTCGACGCCGAAGACCATTACCGATCCCGAGCTCCTCAGGCGCGAGGTCGAGGAGGCCCGCGCGAACGGCATTGCCTACGATGACGGCGAGTTCAATCCGGAGGTGCGCTGCGTCGCCGTCCCCGTGCGCGATTTCTCAGGCCAGGTTATCGGCGCCATTGGAATCTCCGGCCCCGTCTGGCGGCTTTCGCTGGCCGCACTGCAGGGCAAAGCACGGCTGGTACGAGAGGGCGCGGCGAGGCTTTCAGCAGAATTCGGCTACGACACCACCGGTTTACCCAAGCGTGCCGCTCGGGATTGATACTGTGAAGTTTATATTGACAGCCGTTTCCGTCTCGGCGATTTTTCTAATCACGAAACGTGCTCCCACATGATGAAATAATGCCGGGAGCGGAGGAAACGGATCGCGCTATCATGGGAAGGGCAAAGCACCTGCCATGTCGCGCCTTCAGCACGAGACGATTCGATGGCTGTGCTGATTACCGGATCGATGGGGCATGCGGGTTTCGAGCTGGTCCGCCAGGCTGTCGAGCGCGGCAAGGACGTGGTCGCGCAGTACCGCGGCACATTCCGCGAGGCTGATGCAGAGGCACTGGGCGGCGCAGTGCGCTGGGTCCGCTGCGATCTGACTGACGAGGTCGCGCTGAAGAGCCTCGTGAACTCTGCCGATCTAGATGGCTGCATTCACACAGCGGCACTTCCGAACGAGGTCCACTGCCTCCCCGACCCCCTCAATGCGGTGCGCACCAACACCGGCGCGGTTGCGGCCCTTCTGGACGCTGCACGAAAGCGAAACTGGCGGCGATTCATTTACGTGAGCACCGGTTCTGTTTTTCAGAATGCCGACGTATCGAAGCCCGTCCTCGAGGACGCCCAGCAGGCGGTCACCAACGTCTACAGCACCACGAAATATTGCGGCGAGTTGCTGACCAGCATGTATCGCTCGCAGTTCGAGGTATCCGCGGCGACCGTCCGGATATCCTGGGTTTACGGCCCACCGCTGGTTCCGAAGGAGCGCGAAAATCCGCGTGGCCCGATCCCGTATTTTCTCAAATGCGCGTTGATGGGAAAAACGGTTCGCGAGCCGAGCGGTGGTGATTTTGCGGCGAGCTTCACTCATGTTTCCGACGTAGCTGGTGGGTTGCTCGCGGCCTACGAGGCACCCTCCCTCAGCCATGACGCCTATCACCTCGGCTCTGGCGTGAACTACACGACGCACGATGTCGTCCGTGCGATCAGGTCTGCCGTTCCGGACGCGGAGATAGAGGTTGGCGGCGGTACTGCACCCTGGACGGATCATACCCGCATGCGCGGCCCCCTGGCCGGAGACCGGCTGCTGAACGACACGGGATGGCGCCCGCGCCTGAGCCTCGAAGAGGGTATTCGGTCCTTCGCCGAATGGATGCAGGCGCACCCGGAGGTTCTTTAATGAGCCTGACGGAATCACATCCCCAGCTCGTCAAGAGATCGCGTGCGCTGCAACTGCTCGCCGAGTTGCCGGGCGCTGCGTATGTTCTCGTTTTGATGTCAGTGCTGCTGGCGTTTCTGACGCCGGAGTTCTTTTCCGTAGCGAACTTAACGAACGTAGCGCTGCAGATTGCCGTCCTGGCAATCGTGTCCTTCGGGATGACGCTGGTGATCCTGACCGAAGGGATCGACCTCAGTCTCGGACCGGTGCTGGGATTGTGCGGCGTGGTCATGGGGCTGCTCGTCGTCGCAGGATGGCCCCTGGCCATCGCTGCCGGAGCGGCGCTGCTGATCGGCGCGGCGTTCGGAACGATGAACGGAATCCTCGTCGCCTATGCCGGCATGCAGCCGTTCATCGTGACGCTCGGCGCCTTCGGAATTGCGATGTCGTTTGCGATGGTGCTGACCGAGGGCAATTCCGTTACCGGGTTGCCTGAGTTCGTGCGGCTATTCAACGACGGTGTCTTTCTCGGCATTCCGGTGCCGATCTGGGCGACGGTTCTTTGTTACGCCGTCACATACATCCTGCTCTATCACACCAGGTTCGGCCGCTACACCTTCGCAATCGGCGGCAACCGGCAAGCCCTGATTCTTTCCGGCAGCCCCGCCCGCTTCTATCAGGTCCTCGTCTACGTCTACGCGGGCGCGCTCGCGGCGGTCGGTTCATTCATCATGACGGCGCGCATGAATGCGGCGCACCCGACCATCGGCGTCGGCCTCGAATTCGATGCGATTGCCGCCGTGATCCTGGGCGGCACCTCGTTCGAAAAGGGGCGCGGCGGAATCACCGGCACCGTCATCGGCGCGCTTGCTGTGGGCGTTCTACGCAACGGGCTCAACCTGATGGGTGTCTCGACGGAATGGCAGGTCGCCATGGTTGGCATGGTGATCATTCTCGCCGTCAGTCTCGACTCGATTCGGGGGCTCAATCGATGACGATGCAGGTTGTGGGACCGAGGACGGGAATGGTGAAGCCCGAGTTGCTAGGGTTGTCGCCGGACCGCCTGTTCGTCGTCGTTTCGAGGATCGTCGCCCTTTTGCTGATCGTGGTGACGATGTCCATTCTCAGCCCCTATTTCCTGACCTGGTCGAACCTGATCAATGTGGTGCGGCATGCCGCGCCGCTGTTCCTGCTGTCGGCCGGCATGACACTGGTGGTGCTGACCGCCGGTATCGACCTGTCGGTCGGCTCGGTGCTCGGATTGTCCGCCTGCCTTGCGGCCTCGCTCATTACCGGCGGATATCCCGCGCTCGGCATCCTTGCCGCACTGGGCGCCGGACTCGCCTGCGGTCTCGTCAACGGAGCGCTGGTCGCGTACGCGTCCGTACCATCGTTCATTGCGACCTACGGCATGCTGTGGATCGCCAATGGATTGGCCTACATTTTCATGCAGGGCGAGGTGATCTACGGGCTCCCCTCTGAGTTTCGCGTGATCGGGGCTGGCTTTATCGGGCCTATTCCAGTTCCCGTCCTGATTATGATCGCCGCGCTGATCGCGTTGCATGTTCTGGCGCACAAGACACCGATTGGCCGTGGAATCTATGCAATCGGCGGCAACCCGGTCGCGGCGCGGCTGTCAGGCATGCCAGTGCAGCGCCGGCTGGTCTTCGTCTATGCCATCAGCGGATTGATGGCGAGCATTGCAGCGCTCGTCGTGATCGCGCGCACGAATGCAGCCGATGTCAGCCTTGGCGAGGAGCAGCTCCTGCCGGCAATCGCAGCCGTTTGCCTCGGTGGCACCTCCCTTTTCGGCGGGGTCGGCGGAGTTGCCGGAACTGCGGTCGGCGCAATCATTCTGGCCCTCATTC
>JAEVZQ010000520.1 GCA_023392135.1 Pseudomonadota bacterium
TTCCGGCCCGTTGAAGAATGTGTGAATGCCGGGCTCGGCCAGCAGCGGCACACGCTCCATCGCCTTCTCGAGCTGTGGGCCGATGTGCTCCCAGTCGTCCGGCAGCGTCAGAAACTCGGCGTCCTCCGGGATGCCGTCCAGACCCCAAGGCATCGACTTCGGCTCGAAGAACCCCACCAGCAGCTTGCCCGCATCCTCCTTGTAATAGGCGCACTCGTCCGGTACCCGCAGCACCGGCAGGTTCTTCGGGATGGCCGGATTGGCCTCGGTCACCACGTAGAAGTGCTCGCAGGCCTGCAGGGGCACGTTCACACCCGCCATGCGCCCAATCTCGCGACCCCACAGGCCGGCACAGTTGACGACATACTCGGCCCGGATCGCGCCATGCTCGGTCACGACACCGGTGACGCGGCCTTTTTCCTTGGTGATCCCGGTGACCTTGACCCCCTCGAAGATCCGGGCGCCGCGTTGACGGGCGCCCTTGGCGAGCGCGAGTGTAATGTTGGCCGGATCGGCCTGGCCGTCCGTCGGAAGGAAGACACCACCAACGGCACCTTCTAGGTTGAGCAGAGGATACTTCTTCTGACATTCGGCCGGGGTGAGCATATGCGCTTCGAGTCCGAACGTCTTGGCCATCGAGGCGCCACGCGCGAACTCCTCATAGCGATCCTTGGAGAGCGCCACTCCCAGCGAGCCGTTCTGTCGGAACCCGATTGCGATCCCGGTCTCCTCCTCCAGGCCCAGGTAAAGCTCCGCGGAGTACTTTGCGAGCTTGGTCAGGTTGAGCGTCGCCCGAAGCTGCCCGATGAGTCCTGCCGCATGCCATGTCGTTCCGGAGGTCAGCCGCTTGCGCTCGAGAAGAATGACATCCTGCCAGCCGAGCTTCGCCAAGTGGTAGGCCACGGAGCAGCCAACGACGCCACCGCCGATGATGACTGCCTTCGCCTCCGCCGGAAGCCCCGAACCGTTCTTGTCCATAATCATACCGTTTTTTCGTCATGCGCTGAGCGAGCACGTCGCGCAATTCACTGCATACGTTTCGCGAACTCTAGCGATCAACCGGTTCGCGAGGTAGAGCTTGTCGCGACGCGCACGGGGTAGCACAGCCAGGGGGGGCACTGTCGATGGCCAAGCGCAGCTCGCATCTTGCGCGGCTCGAGGCCGAATCGATCCACATCATGCGCGAGGTTGCTGCGGAGTTCCGAAATCCGGTCATGCTGTATTCGATCGGCAAGGACTCCTCCGTCATGCTGCATCTGGCCATGAAGGCGTTTCATCCGTCCAAGCCTCCCTTTCCGCTGTTGCACATCGATACGACCTGGAAATTCCGGGAGATGATCAGCTTCCGCGACGAAACCGCGCGGCGCCTCGGGCTCGAGCTCATCGTGCATGTCAATGAGGCCGGCCTGGCGCAGGGCATCTCGCCGTTCACGCACGGCTCGGCGCTCTATACGAGCGTCATGAAGACCGAGGCGCTGAAGGAAGCACTGACGAGGTTCGGGTTCGACGCCGCATTCGGCGGGGCGCGGCGCGACGAGGAAGCTTCCCGTGCCAAGGAGCGGATCTTCTCGTTCCGGACTGCAACGCACTCCTGGGATCCGAAAAATCAGCGCCCGGAGCTCTGGCGGCTTTACAACACCAGAATTCGGCAGGGCGAATCCATTCGTGTCTTTCCGCTGTCGAACTGGACCGAGCTGGATATCTGGCAATACATCGCGGCTGAAGGCATTCCCATCGTGCCGCTCTATTTCGCGCGTGAGCGGCCGGTCGTGACGCGAGAGGACCAGCTCATCATGGTCGACGATGATCGCATGCCGCTCGCGCCCGGCGAACGGGCCGAGATGCGACGCGTCCGGTTCCGCACGCTGGGGTGCTATCCCCTCACCGCTGCCATTCCTTCCACCGCGGCGACCCTTGACGAGATCGTGGCCGAGACACTGGTCACGCGTTCATCCGAGCGCTCCGGCCGCCTCATCGACCACGACGAGGCGGGCTCGATGGAAAAGAAAAAGCGCGAGGGATACTTCTGATGCAACGGCACGTGTCTCTCGATCTCGTGGGCCGTTTGCGCCAGACGGACGGCTCCGCAGAGGACAAAACGCTCCTCCGTTTCATCACGTGTGGCAGTGTGGACGACGGGAAATCGACCCTCATCGGTCGCCTGCTCTACGACACGCGTCTGATATTCGAGGATCAGGTTGCGAAGCTCGCCCGCGATTCCAAGAAGCACGGCACGACGGGCGACGATCTCGATCTCGCTCTACTGGTCGACGGGCTGCAGGCGGAGCGAGAGCAGGGCATCACGATCGACGTCGCGTACCGATTCTTTGCCACGGAAAAACGAAAGTTCATCGTCGCGGACACGCCGGGGCACGAACAGTATACGCGCAACATGGCCACCGGCGCCTCGACGGCTGATCTTGCGATTATTCTCGTCGATGCCCGCAAAGGTGTGCTCCAGCAAACGCGGCGTCATTCCCGCATCGCGGCTCTGCTCGGCATTCGTCACGTCGTGCTGGCCGTCAATAAGATCGACCTGACGCACTACGACGAGAGCGTTTTCAACCGCATCACCGAGGCGTATCGCGCTTTTGCTGATCCTCTGCAGTTCAGGAGCCTCATCGCCATCCCGATTTCGGCACGCTTTGGCGATAACGTCATGGCGCGCAGCCCAGAAATGCCGTGGTACCGGGGACCAGTACTGCTCGAGCATCTGGAGAGCGTCGAGGTCGAAGCCGATACGGCGGACAAGCCATTCCGCATGCCGGTGCAATGGGTGAACCGTCCTGATCATGATTTTCGGGGCTATTCCGGCACCATTGCCAGCGGACGCGTTCGGGCCGGTGATCGCATCGTCGTAACGAACTCAGGCCGGGAAACGCGCGTCAAGTCGATCGTGACCTACGACGGTACAATGGCGGAGGCTGTTGCGGGAGATGCGATAACGCTGACGCTTGCCGACGAAGTGGACGTCTCGCGTGGCGATCTCCTCGCTACACCGGATGACCGCCCGGAGGTCTCCGATCAGTTCGCGGCACACATCGTGTGGATGCACGACGAGCCGCTCATTC
>JAEVZQ010000149.1 GCA_023392135.1 Pseudomonadota bacterium
GATCAGCTCCTGGCGATGGCGATCGTACTCCAGGCGCGTTTTGGTCAGGGGGCAAACCAGCAGCTCCAGTAGTCGGCGGTCGACCGCATCGTCCTGGCCCGGGTTGGCGGATGGAGGTGCTTCGTCCGTCATGGCACATGCCTTCGGTTTGGCATCAATTCATCGCCCCGCCCGATCCGCTCTCACTGGAGGCAAGCTCCATCTCGGCGAGCGCCACGAGGACCTCGGCGCGGGTTTTCAGATCCTCCGCTTCGAGGAGGGCCTGCTTCTCCTCGGGACCATACGGGCAGACGACAGACAGTGAATTGACCAGATACTCGCTCGGCGCGCTCAGAATGGCGCGCCAGTCGGCCCTGAGCTTGTGCGCTTCGAGATAGTCCTTCAGAACGCGCAGCAGTGTCGACCTGTCGACGCGGTCCTCGCCAACGCCCTCCTGGAAATCATCGCTGAACCGGTCATAGTCGACCTCGAAAATGCGATAGGGCTTCTCAGTTGGCCGCTCCGAAACAAGTCCGAACCGCGCTACGCCGGTGACTGTTACAAGCACCCGGTCGTCATCCAGCTCCTGGAACGCGGTGAGGCGACCGGCACAGCCGATTGTCCGCAAGCTCACGTTTTTGCCTTGCGGACTCTCTTCGTCGCTGTCGGAGCGTTCAGGTTGAATGATGCCCACGATGCGATCACCCGCGACGATGTCCTCCAGCATTGAAAGGTAGCGGGTTTCATAGATGCTCAGCGGCAACACTGCCCGCGGCAGCAGGATTACCCCGCGCAACGGGAAGACTGGGATCTGCTGTGGCAGATCAGCCGGACGACGGTAGCGGTCCGTAGGGGCCAAAACGGCCTCCCTCGAAATTCGGGCGTCAGGAGAACATGAGCGACGACAGCCTGCGCCGGCCCTCTACGGTGTTGGGGTCCTTGGGGCCCCAGGCATCGAACAACTGAATGAGTTGCTTGCGCGCGGCTTCTTCATTCCAGCTCCGGTCGCGGCGGAATAGCTCCAGCAGATGCTCCACGGCCCCTGCCTTGTCCTCATTGGCGGCGAGGGCGAGCGCCAGATCGAGGCGTGCCTGATGGTCGGCGGGGTTGGCGGCCACTTTCGCCTGCAGCTCGGCCGTGTTGCCGCTGTCGCCTGCCTTCTTGGCGAGCGCCAGCGCTGCGACCACGCTGGCAACCGCACTGGTCTCTTTCTTGTCCGGCGGGACCAGCGCGATCGTCTGCTCCGCACGCGCGGTGTCGCCGCTCTTCAGGTAGCACTTCGCCAACCCGGCGAGCGCAGCCACGTTCTGGCGATCCTCCTGAAGGACGGCGGCGTATATCTCGGCAGCCTGCTGGAGGTCGCCGGCCTCCATCGCCTGCTCGGCAGTCTCCAGCACGGCCGCGACATCGGCCTCACTCTCCTCGCCGAGCAGCCGATCGATGAAAGCCTTGACGGCGCTCTCGGGCTGGGCGCCCATGAAGCCATCAAGCGGGCGACCATCGCGGAAGGCATAGACGGTAGGCAGCGACTGCACGCGTAGCTGTCCGGCAATGGCGGGATGCTCGTCCACATTGAGCTTCACCAACCGCACCTTGCCGTTGTAGCTCCGCACGACTTTTTCGAGAATCGGGGTGAGCTGCTTGCAGGGGCCGCACCACGCCGCCCAGAAATCCACCAGAACCGGCACGGAGCGCGATGCCTCCAGTACGTCCTTGGCGAAGTTCGCGGTTGTCGTGTCCTTGATCACATCCGACTGACCTGCTGCAGCAGGCTGGCGCGCTCCGATTTCCATCTGGGTCTCCTTGGCCGGCTCCGTCTTCCGCGGTGCACTCGAGCGGAAAACCTCAAGATCGTGGCAGGCGGCGCCTCAGACAATGGGCGCGTCGACCAGTGCGACGACCCGCGGCTCATGTCCACAGGAGCGAATGAACCGCAAAAGGTCGTCGCGTGCAATGTTCGTCGTGGCGGTGTTCTCGAGCGGATGGCAGTTGATGGTTTCGTGAGCCATCAGCCGCTCGTCGAGCAGGAAGCTGACCTGACAGTCGCGGTCGTTGATCAGCGCGAGTGCCGTCACAGAGCCCGGCGACACGCCCAGCACCTCCATCAACAGCTCCGGCTTGCCGAAGCTCAGGCGAGCGCAACCCAGAATTTTGTGCAGCGTCTTGAGGTTGACCGGGCTGTGGCTTTCTGCCGTCAATAGGAACAGCTTGCCCTTGGCATCCTTGAGAAACAGGTTCTTGGTGTGCCCGCCCGTCAGGTCGCGCTCCAGCTTTTCGCTCTCGGCCACGGTGAAGACGGGCTCGTGCTCGACGGTCCGGGTCTCGATCCCGAGCTGGTCAAGGCGAGCGAACAGATCGGCGCGTGTGGCAGGCATCTCAGGCGGCCTCGGGCAGGCAATTGGCTTGGGGATGATCTGGGCAGGATCTAACGCGTAGCGGCCAGGCGCGCAACCGAAGGAAGGTGGCGAAGGTCGAGCGGCATCGGATCGCGGTAACACAAGCATCGCCGACCGCTTGCAATCGCTGGGGACTTGCGTCATAAGTCTGGCCTCGCTGCCGTTCGGCGGTATACCCCATCCAAGGACGCGGGCGTAGCTCAGGGGTAGAGCATCACGTTGCCAACGTGAGGGTCGTGAGTTCGAATCTCATCGCCCGCTCCATTCTCTTCCAGCTTGAAAAATCACCGCCTGAAGCCTTCGAGCTTTGTCGCGTGCTATCTGCGCACAGGCGCCGCTTCGGCCTCGTCGGAGGTGCCCGGTTGATGGGCGCGGGGCTGCGCATTCCGGGCGGCCAGGCGTGCAAGGACCTCCTCGGCGAAGGCCCGGATGGTCTGCCCCGCCTCGCCCGGATACTTGGCCTGGTAGGACCGCTCCAAGGTCGAGAACCGGGCGGCGTTCTGCAGCGCATTCACCCGCGGGATCACCTGAGTGAAGCACTGGTTGTCGGAGTTCTCCTGCAGCCAGCGGTGATATTCGTCGTCCACCAGCGACGACCGGTCCTTCATGTTGATGAGAACGCCCAGGTTCTCGGCGAATCCCATCTCCGGGTTGAGCGACTTGAAGCGGCGAAAGACCTCGAGCCCGCACGAGGAAACATAATCCGGCTTCGTCGGCGAGATGTGGAAGTCGGCCTCGCGCAGCCATGACTCTGTCAGGACCGAAAGACCCGGCGGGCAGTCGACGAGCACGACGTCGAACACCGGCCGAACCTCGTTCAGCAGCTTGCGGATGCTCGACCTCAGCCGGGCATGAAGGCTCTCGCGGGAGACCTCGCGTTCGAACAGCGTCAGTTGCATGTCGCTCGGAAACAGGAACACCGAGCGCGCATCGTCGACGTCCGAGACACCTCGGACCACGAACTGCGGCCACTCCACCGGCGCGTTGTTCAGCACCGCCGTGACGAGATAGTCGACCAGGGTGAGGCCGGCTTCCTGCAGCTGATGCAGGCTGGCCGGTGTCATGAGCATGGAGCTGACGCTCGCCTGCGCGTCCGAGTCGATCACAAGAACGTTCTTGCCGTGATAGGCCGCCAGCGTTTCGGCCAGCGCCAGCACGATGGTGGACTTGCCGACACCACCCTTCGTGTTCATGACGGCAATTGTATTTCTCATCTCACCCACGGCAGCCAGGACAGCAGGGCTCGAGCTGGTTCGGGGCTGAACGTCAGACCTCCAGCTCGACTCTCGGCCAAGTGATGCCACGCGGCTGTGGCATTAGGAAGAGCCACCCGCGCCAGAACGCCCTTTGGAGCGGCCGGAATTGCGGCGGTCCGGTGGCGAAGCCGGCTCGCGCGCAGCGAAGTGGTATTCCTTGTTGGGCCGCATGTCGGTGGCGGATGCGATCCGGTTGGACATGTTGTAGAAGCCGGCGACCGCGGCGATGTCCCAGATATCCCTGTCGCTGAACCCCGCCTGGCGCAACGCCTCGCGGTCGGCTTCCTCGATCTTGTCCGGATGCTCGGTGAGCTTCACGGCGAAATCGAGCATGGCCTTCTGGCGCTTGTCGAGGCGGGCCGCGCGATAGTTCTGTGCAATGAGCTCGCCCAGCTCCGGATCGCCGGACCGCTGGCGCACCGCTGCTCCATGAGCTGTCAGACAGTAGTGGCAGTGGTTGACCGCGCTGACAGCGACCGCAATCATCTCGCGTTCGAGCTTGCTGAGCCCGCTGTCCGCCAGCATCAGGTCGTCCACCATGTCGATGAAGGCCTGCAGCTTCTTGTTGTCGAAGGCGTAGGCCCGCAGCACGTTCGGCACGAAGCCCAGCTTTTCCTGGCATTTCGCAAAGTATGCGGCGATGTCCGGCGTCGGCTCGGCATCCGGCCCGAGGTCGAGCGCGGTAATCGGCTCATCTGTTCGTTGCTGCACTGGTCTCATCCTCATCGCTGACGCGAATTTCTGAGCTGAGGGTAACCCTGCAGCACTGTCCTGTCATTCGGCACACGCCAGCCACTATATTATGATCTAGCCGCATCTGATTTTGCCACCTGGGGCCGGAGGGATCCGGCCTCCAACGTTGAATGATCGGAGCCCCGTTTCCATGGCACTCCACGCGCCACATGCCGATGGCGAACTCTTGAGCAGCATTGAGCCCCATCTGGACGCCTCCGCCGAGCTCAGAACTTATTGTGGCCTGCTCTTCGGAGAGCACGCCGACGACCTCGAGCGGTATGACCCCAAGTCGCTGGCAGGCATCGCGCGGTCGAGCTTCACCTCTGCACAGAAAAAGCCGCGCGGGCGGCACGCCATCCGGTGGCAATCGATCCACCTGGAGACCATCACCGGCACCCAGCCGTTTACACTCGTCGAGATCGTCAACGACGACATGCCGTTTCTCGTCGACAGCATCCTAAACGAGCTGCAGGCGCGAGGGCTCTCGGCGTTGCTCGTTCTGCATCCGATCCTGAAGGTGCAGCGCTCAGAGAAAGGGGAGCTCGAGCGTATTCTCGGATCAGGCGATCGCAACTGGGGCGATGGCGCGCAGGAAAGCTGGATCGCGCTACTGCTCGATCCGATGACCGCCGAAACGGCGGCCAGCCTGATCGAAGCTCTGTCCGCCGTTCTGGACGATGTTCGGCTTGCCGTAACCGACTGGCACTCGATGACGGCCCGCTTCGAACGGGCCATTCAGGCGCTTCAGTCGTCACCTCCGGCGATCGCGCCGGGGTTGCTCGCGGAATCGCTCGCCTTTTGCCACTGGCTGCTCGACGGTCAGTTCACGTTCCTCGGGCTCCGCGAGTACAAGCTCGTCGGCAAGGAGGAGGCCAGCGATCTCGTTC
>JAEVZQ010000225.1 GCA_023392135.1 Pseudomonadota bacterium
CTTCTGGGCGGCTTCGGAATCCGCGTGCTCCTGCCAGCGTTTGGCGAGCATATATTCCTCGTTGGGCTCCAGCATGGGAAAACGCCGGATCTCCTCGAGGTACCGCGCGAGGCCGACTGACCCGCCCGCTATTGTCGGCAGCGATTTCGTTACCATATCAGTTTCAGCCGAGTATCATGACCCTGTATTCGGCGGTGAAACCCGGTTGCTCCCTTCCGACCCGTCTCATTATCACTCAGTGGCGTGACGACACCAAGGCACAACCGCGCAATGGCACACAGGTTGCGTCTTGTGCGGTGACGAGAACGCATGGTGATACCGACGGAACGGAGATTGCCGTTTGGAGTTCCACCGCCCCCTACCTACATAGGACTGTTTGCGTGCCTGAACAGTCCTGCTCTCAATTCCTTGAACGTTCGAGCCTGCCCTGACCCGTCGCTCCGCGCAGCGCATCGCGCAGGGCCGCGAGCTCGGGCGGCAGCGGGCTCTCGAATTTTAGCGTTCTTCCGGTGATTGGATGCTCGAAACCCAGAAAAGTTGCGTGCAGGGCCTGGCGGCCGAGCTTTTCCAGTGCGGCTTGGGCCTCTTGTGGCAGCCGGCGGGCGCTGGCAGCGAAATGCGAGCCATAGGTCGGATCTCCGAGCAGCGGGTGGCCGATGTGGGCCAGATGGACCCGGATCTGGTGCGTTCGGCCCGTCTCCAGCGTCAGCCTGACCTGGCTCACGGCGATTCTCCCAGCAGCGTCAGCGTAGTCTTCAATGACTCTGAAGTGGGTTACCGCGCGGCGTCCCTGGCCTGCTTTCGCCACCGCCATCCTCGTCCGGTCGCGAACGCTGCGACCCAGCGGCGCGTCGATCGCTCCTTGCGGCCTGTCGAGCTTGCCCCAGGCGAATGCCAGGTAGGCGCGCTCGAGGCGCCCATCCGCACCGTGGGCGGCAAACTGCCTCGCAAGCCCCTGGTGGGCGGCGTCGGTTTTCGCGATCACGAGGAGGCCGCTCGTATCCTTGTCCAGCCGATGCACGATGCCGGGGCGCATCACGCCGCCAATGCCGGACAGGCTGGGACCGCAGTGCGCTAGAAGGGCGTTGACCAGCGTGCCTGAGGCATGACCCGCTGCAGGGTGCACCACGAGGCCGGCCGGTTTGTCGATGACGATCACGTGCTCGTCCTCGAACACGACGTTGAGGGGCAGCTCCTCGGGCCGCGGCGTGGCAGGCTGGGGAGGCGGCACCTCCAGAGTCAGCATCTCACCCGGTTTGACCCTTGTGCCGGGGTCTTCTATGGTCCCGCGCCGATCGCTGACGTGGCCCGTTTTGATGAGCGCCTGAATGCGGGACCGGCTGAGGTCTTCCAATCGCGACGCCAGAAAACGATCGAGGCGCTCGCCGGCTGCCTCGGCCGGCACCTCGAGTTGAAGGTGCTGAGGGCGCTTGGTCATTCGGCCGGCAGTGCTCCCGAACGAGGATACCTTTTGATGGCAAGACCCTCACCAGCAGATCCGGCTGCGGCAGGCGAGGCGCCCCTGACGCCCGATATCGATGCCAGGCAGGTGCGCATCCTCAAGTTCGTGGTCATCTTCCTCGGCATTCTGATCCTTGCCGGCTTTGCCGTCGTGATCGGGCGCATCGCCTACCTGGCGACCCAGCCGGGCCGCGGCGTTGGCACGACATCGAACGCCCAGGATATCCGGCTGGCCCTGCCGCCCGGCGCTGCGCTTCGCAGCACAGCCGTATCGGGCGAGCGCATGACCGTCCAGTACGAGTCGCCGCAGCAGGCGGGGATCGTCATCATAAACCTGACCACCGGCCAGGTCGTGAGCCGCATCACCCTCCAGCCTGAAGCTCCGCGCCAGTAGTGATCCGGTTTCCCGAGCCGCGGACGGGTTCTGCCGGGACCAATTCGCCGCTTGATTGCGCGGCCTCAGTCACCTATAGCTTCCCCACCAGCGCTGCCCCGTTCGTCTAGTGGCCTAGGACGCCAGCCTCTCACGTTGGTAACAGGGGTTCGAGTCCCCTACGGGGCGCCAGCAAATCGCCCCAGCGACTGGTGCCATCAGGTTCGATCACTTCCCGATACAGCACTACGTCCAGCCCAGGTGACGGATCGTGCCCAGCGCCCGCGGGGTATAAGGGCGGCCCCATTGGAGCCGCCGCTGAGTGCTTGTCCCTAAAACGCCTTGGTCGCGTCAGGGGCGGTACTTGTTCCGCGGCACGAAGTTCGAGCGCTCGGCTTGGCGTGGGTTGCGGACCCAGACCTCCCGGTTGGGATGCAGGCCGCCGCCGCGCGTGGCGGGGACGGCTGTGTGCCGCGCGCGATGGAGCAGGCGCGTGTCGGCTTCCCCGCAGTTGGGATGGACGCCGCCGTTATCCGCGACCACCTTCTCCCAGGCCGCCTTGCGACGCTCGTAGACGGCAGGATCGCTCAGCGCCGTGCAGTTGATCTCGTTGTTGTTCAAATCGACGATGATCTCGTCGCCATCCTCGATGAAGGCGATCGGGCCGCCGATCGCAGCCTCAGGGCCGACGTGGCCGATGACGAGGCCGACCGAGCCACCGGAGAACCGTGCATCCGTCATCAGCGCCACGACGATCCCTCGCTCACGGCACAGCGCCGTAATGCGCGAGGTCGGATCGAGCATCTCGGGCATACCGGGCGCGCCGCTCGGTCCCTCGTAGCGGACGACGATCATGTCGTTGTTCTCGAATTGCCCAGGCGTAGTATCGAGCGCGACGAGTAGGCCCTGCTCACCCTCGAACACGCGCGCCCGGCCGCGATAGATATTGTTCTCGAGACCGCCCTCGACGCCCGCAAGCTTGAGGATGGCCGAGAAGTCCGGCGACAGGTTGCCGCCGAGCACACGCAGACCGCCGGTCGGCTTGAACGGCTTCTCGACGGGATGGATAACCTTGCCATCGGGGCGCTTCGCCGCCAGACGGTCCACCTGCTGGGCAAGCGTTTCGCCCGTGCAGGTCATGACATCGCCGTTCAGCAGCCCGGCTTCCATGAGCTCGCGGACGATCACCTGCACGCCGCCGACCTCATCGATGTCGACCATGGAGTAAGTGCCGTAGGGCCGCGCATCGGTGAGCACGGGGACGACACGCTGCGAGAGATGATTGAACTCCTCCGGCGTCATCACTTCCTTCCAGAAGTCGGCGTAGCCCGCCGCGCGCGCGATCTCGGGTGCATGCAGCGTGACGTTCGTCGAGCCACCAATGGCCATCGCGACGATCACCGCATTGCGAATGGAATCGCGCACGACGATATCGCGCGGCTTCAGATCCCTCTCCATCAGATGGGCGAGATGCTCGACGAGCTCGGCGGGAAACTCATTCAGCCTGCGCGGGTCGTCCGAAGCCGGCGCAACCATGTGGAGCGGCTGCATGCCGACGACGCCGATGAAGGTCTGCATGGTGTTATAGGTGAACATGCCGCCACAGCTGCCGATCCCTCCGCAGGCGTTGCAGGCGATGCGTTCGCGATAGGAGGCATCCGGGTGCCCTGCGACCTGATAGGCACTCACGATGTCGAGCTTCTCTCCGGTCACGGGGTCAGTGCCGGGATGGATCGGGCCATCCGACATGATGATCGCCGGCTGGTTGTGCTCGAGCAGCGCGGCGAGCGTGCCCACTGGCGGCTTGTCGCAGGCGACGACTGCGATCGTGCCGGCGAGGCCCGTGGCGCTCAGGTGTTCGCACAGCGCGTCATTGGTGACCTCGCGTCCGATCAGCGAGTAGCGCATCTCGCGCGTGCCGTTGCGGATGCCGTCTGATGTCGCGATCGTGTACTCGGGCTGGACCAGGCGAAGCTTGAGCTGGCCCGGCCCCTTGCCGATGCGGCTTCTGAGCCGGGCGTGGATCGCTTCGACCTTGGGCAGGACGCCGAGGTAGCACTGGCTGTCGCCCTTGGTCCCCACGACACCGACGGATGGCTCGTGGATGAGATCCGGATCGGTTCCAAGCTCGCGCGCCATTCCGATGGACTGGGTCGAGCGGCCCGGATGGTGGTCGATCAGCACGATATTCGAGTTCTTCACAGGGGGGCTCCTTCCACAGGCGCAGCGCGTTCGGTCGATGATGAGCATAGCTTGGCTGATTTCCTGATCGGAAGGACATTATGGCGGGCGAACCGTCGCGCCAAGCATAGCTTCGTACATTGGCGGGGATGGCTTCTACGGCCTGCCGAAGCGGTCGACAACGACAGGTGTGATCACCCGCATCGTACCAAGGCATCCGATCTCATCAACTCAGGCGCCGGCTCGCATGCCTTTGCGCCGCCTCGCGGATGAGTTTCGCCAGCCGGCTTACCGTTTGGGTGCGTGCCTGCCATTTCGGGAAGATGAACACGTAGGTCAGCTCTATCGCCGGCTCGAACGGCCGGAGGACCATTCCCGGTTTCAGACTGGAGCGGGCGACGAAGCCGTCAGCTACCGCCAGCCCCAGGCCACGGCCGGCCAGCTCACAGGCGACGAGGCCATTTGGCGTTTCGAGCCTGATGCGTGGCTTCGCGCCAATGTTCCGGAACCCTGCTTCGATGCGTTGCCGCATGACCGTGCGTGGTGCATTGGCGACGATCGGCACGTCTACGAGGTCCGTTATCCGAACCGTCTTTTTCGCTGCCAGAGGATGATCCTGCCGCATCACGGCAACGGCCGGGATCGTGACCATCGGCTCGATGTCCAGCGCATCGCTATCGAGCGGAAGAACGGTTATTCCAAGATCGAACTGCTCCTTCCCGACCCAGAGCTCGATGTCCAGCCGCGACCGTGAATCGATCGAGGCCGTGAAGCCCGAATCCTCCTCGGTCAGCACGGCCATGGCATCGGCCAGGAGTGCATCGGTCACGTGGGGCGCCGTCAGGATGCGCACATGCCTGCGTTGTTGAGCGCGCACCCGGGCTGCCGCGAGCTTCAATTCGTCGAGCCTGTAAAGGGCGTACTCGATATGGGCGTAGAGCTCGCGCGCTTCAGAAGTGGGAACGAGGCGCCTTTTCTCACGATTGAAAAGAGGAAAGCCGACGTCCTCCTCCAGCGCAGCCAGCAGCCGGCTGACCTGGGGCTGCGTGCGATGCAGCCGTTGTGCCGCCTCATTCAGCGAGCCACCCTCCATAAAGGCCCTGAGAGCCTCCAGTCCCTTGACGTTCACGTCAGCCACCATTCTTGCGCATTCCGCATGAGACCTTGCGGAATCTGAAATTGACGCATGAAACAATGGCCTTAGGCTGTCAAGCCTGCGTGGGAACCTGGAGGGGACGCATGTCGGACAGTGACGCGGAGTGCTCGGCGTGGCGGAAGCCGCCATCTCTTTATTTAGCCGAAAGGCCGGCAGGCTTCCGGAAGCCTGAGCGCCCGCGTTCACTGTACGTCACGATGCGGGACGGCTGCCGGCTCGCTGTGGATGTCTATCTGCCCGAGGGAGTGGGGGGGCCCGCCGATGGCTTGCCCACCGTCCTGATCCTCACGCCCTATTACCGGCGGTTCGCGTTGCGTGATGGTGCGTCCCCGTCGACCGATCCGAGTCCGAATGCCGCCAAATACCGCGATTTCTTCGTTCCGCGCGGCTATGCCGTCGTGGTGGTCGATGTGCGCGGCACCGGCGCGAGCTTCGGCACGCGGGATTCGTTCCGCTCGCCGGCGGAGCGGGAAGACTACCGGGAAATTGCCGATTGGATCGTCGCGCAGCCCTGGTCGAATGGCGTCATCGGCTCCACCGGCATTTCTTATCTCGGCGCCGCGGCCTGCTTTCTCGCAAGCACCGGCCACAAGGCAGTCAAGGCCATCGCCCCGCTATTCGCCGTCTGGAATACCTACGCCGATCACCTGTATCCGGGCGGCGTCCTGTTGAACAAGCTGGCCAAAAGCTACGATGAGATCATGGTTGGCCTCGACCATGATCGCCGTGACATCCTGGCCCGTCAGCCCTATTTCAAGAATCCTGATTTCGCTGGACCGCAGCCAGTCGATCAGGACGTCGACGGCTCCATCTGCCGCGCCGCCGTGAAGGAGCATCTGGCGAACTTCCACATGCCCGACTTCATTTCGGAGTTCCAGTTCGCCGACCAGCGTTTGCCTTATGATAATTCCTTCGGGGCGTTTTCATTCAGCCCGTATCACTACGCGGACAGCATCGACCCCGATGTCGCTGTCTATTCCATTTCAGGTTGGATGGATGGCGCCGGATTTGCAAACGGCTCCATCGCGCGTTACCTGTCTCTGCCGAATTCGAAACGGCATCTGCTGCTCGGCCCCTGGGACCATGGCGCGCGAACGAACGTCTCGCCTTGGCGCAACAAAGCAGAGCCCGAGTTCAGCGTCCTGGCGGAAGTGCTTCGCTTTTTCGACCACTACCTCATGGGCCTTGACACCGGTTTGCAGCACGAGGCGCCCATTCATTA
>JAEVZQ010000272.1 GCA_023392135.1 Pseudomonadota bacterium
CTCGGCGCCTGCCTCCATGTCGACCTGGGGCTGCTCTAGCGCCTCCGGACCGAGATCCGGCGCCTCGAACTGCAGACATACCGGACGCTCGGATCGAAGAAAATCTTCAGCGCAGCAAAGGGCACCACGAGTCGCTCGGGGATGCCGTCGAACGTCAGCTTCACCTCGAAGCGCTCCTCGGTCACGCTGAGATCCCAGAACCGATGCTGGAGGACGATCGTCATCTCTTCGGGATACTTCTCCCGAAGGCGCTTGGACAGGACGACGCCTGGATGCTGCGTATCGAAGGAGATGTAGAAATGGTGGTCGCCCGGCAGCCCGCTCTTCGCCGTACGGGTCAGCACAGCGCGCACGACGCCTCGCATCGCGTCCTGCGCCAAAGCTTCATAGTCGATCATGCGCCCACTGCTCATGAGGGACCAGGGCCATTTGCCAGATGCGCGAGCCCCGAGATTCGGGGTCGCATGGAAGTGGAGGGCTTCTGTTGCCCGGTGCCCTCCGAACCGCGCCTGACCAGGCTAGTGACCAGGACTTGGGTTCAGGCTTTTCGCGCCGCATTACGCAGCGAGAGCGGCCTCAGCATAGTTGTCATTGGCAACTATTCTGGATGGCCCGATAACGGCGGAACCATGCCGAGCGAAAGCTAAACCCTTTACACCCTCGTCGATCCTATTTCGCCCCCATCAGCGGCCGCCGCTGACGAGCTGCGGCCTGTGGTGGAGGCGCCGGGTACCGCCCCCGGGTCCGAATGGCTTATTACGGTCGCGTTTATCGCCATAGCCGGACGAATCCGGCATGCCTAATATAGGCCGTCCGTGGCAAAAAAAAAGAACTCTTGAAAGGGTATGACCGCGCTTGCTCATCTCCGCCATACGCGAGCTGCTGACGGGCCCGCCAGCCTATCACGCGCGCTCTCCCTGGCGCCCGGTCTCCGCCGTGGCGGCAGCCGTCATCATCGTCGCCATTGCAGCCGCGGTCGCCACGTACCTCGTCGGCACGCTGCAACTCGCGCCGCCGATCGCGATCCGCACGGACCTGATTCCGGCCGACGAGGGCCGGATCTGGAGAATGGCGGTCTGGCTCCTCGGGATGCAAGTCTCGATCGTCGCACTCGTCCTCGCCGCTGCTGGCATGTTCGGCGGCCGGCGGGACGAGGTCCTGGCCTTCAACCGGCATACGCCCGGCCGGATCTTCGTGGCGGCAGTGATCGTGATGCTGCTCGCGCAGGTCGCCTACAACCTGGTCGTGCTCCCGTTCGCCCGCGACACCATGGTCCAGGACGTGCAGCCCATGCTGGAGCCGCTGCAATCCGATTCCTTCTGGCTGTTCGCGCTTGCGATAGTCGTCGGCGCCCCTCTATCGGAAGAGCTGCTTTTCCGCGGCTTTCTGCTCAGTGCGCTGGCCCAGTCGCGCCTCGGGTTCCTTGGAGCCGCGCTGCTGACGACGCTCGGCTGGACGGTTCTGCACGCCGGCTACTCGGGCGTGGGACTGGTCGAGGTTTTCCTCGCGGGCCTGCTCTTCTCCTGGCTCTTGTGGAAATCGGGCAACCTTTGGGTGCCGCTCATCTGCCACGGGTTCTACAATGGGATTGTGTTGCTCGCGATTGTCGTCCTGCCGTTGACGTGACTGCGCACCGGGTCGCGGCCTGAAGACACGGGAATCGGGTAGTATGAGACTATGGACCAGTATCTCGACCTGATGCGCCGGGTGCGCACCGAAGGCGTCCGCAAGGCCGACCGCACGGGCACCGGCACGCTCAGCGTTTTCGGCCATCAGATGCGCTTCGATCTCGCGCGCGGCTTCCCGCTGGTGACGACCAAGAAGCTGCACCTGAAATCGATCATCCACGAGCTGATCTGGTTCCTGCAGGGCGACACGAACATTGCCTATCTGAAAGCCAATGGCGTCTCGATTTGGGACGAGTGGGCAGACAAGAATGGCGACCTCGGCCCGGTTTACGGCAAGCAGTGGCGCTCCTGGGCCGCTCCGGACGGGCGCACCATCGACCAGATCACTGAGGCTGTGGAGGCGCTGAAGGTCAATCCCGACAGCCGCCGCATCATCGTGTCGGCCTGGAACCCGGCCGACATCCCGGACATGGCGCTGGCGCCCTGCCATTGCCTCTTCCAGTTCTACGTCGCGGAGGGCCGGCTTTCCTGCCAGCTCTACCAGCGCTCGGCCGACGTGTTCCTCGGCGTGCCCTTCAATATCGCCAGCTACGCGCTGTTGACCTTGATGATGGCGCAGGTCACCGGCCTGCGGCCGGGCGAGTTCATCCACACATTCGGCGACGCACACCTTTACCTCAACCACCTCGAGCAGGCCGATCTGCAGCTCTCCCGCACGCCCCGGCCGCTACCACACCTTCGGCTCAACCCGGATGTGAAGCACATCTTCAGCTTCCGGTTTGAGGACTTCGAGCTGACCGACTACAATCCCCACCCGCACATCAAGGCGCCGGTGGCGGTATGACGCTCAGAACAATCCTATTCAGACTTATCCCCACAGCCAAGCGATAGCTGCTGGACAACTCTCTATGGCGCATACAGAGTGTCGGCGGTCCTCGCAGGCGGGGGGAAGCAATGAGATTCGCTCACGTGATAGCAGTCGGCTTGGTGTGCCTATTGGCGTTGGCCGGGTGCGCTACGATTGTGAAAGGGACGACGCAATCCATTGCCGTCACGACGCCCGGAGTACCGGGAGCTCAATGCCACCTAACGTCACCTTCTATCGGAACGCGCGTAGTCACGACGCCCGCAACACTGACGCTCGAGAAAAGCGCCGACCATATCACCGTCATATGTAGAAAAGAGTGCTATCAAGACGGTACCGGCATCATAGCTTCGAACACCGAGGCGATGGCTGCGGGGAACCTTATTGCAGGCGGTGTCATCGGACTTGGAGTTGACGCCGTTTCAGGCGCTATGAATAGGTACAACGTTGAGAATCAATTCGCCATGGTGCCGATCCAAGGGTGCGCCCCCAGTGTGAACGTGAGCCAAGCCAATCACTGATCAACCGATCATTGCCCTCGTCGTCGCCGCCGCCGAGAACAACGTCATCGGTCGCAGCGGTAAATTGCCCTGGCGTATCCCATCGGATCTGCGGCTCTTCCGCCATCTCACCATGGGCAAGCCGGTCGTCATGGGGCGAAAGACATTCCAATCCATCGGCAAACCGCTCGACGGCCGCGACAACATCGTCGTGAGCAGCGATCCGGGCTTCCATGCTGACGGCGTGAGCATCAGGCGAACGCTGTCGGAGGCTCTGGCGGAAGCCCGCGCCGCCGCCGAATCCGGCGGTCAGAATGAAATCATGGTTATCGGTGGCGCCGTGGTGTTCCGCGAGGCGCTTCCCATTGCTCGGCGCATTTATCTCACGCGCGTCCACGGCACGCCCGAAGGCGATACTTTTTTGCCCGAAATCCGGGCAGAAGATTGGGTCGAAACCTCTCGCGAGGACCTTCCTCGTGGCGATGCGGACCAGTTTTCCTGCACGCTGATCATCCTCGAGCGTAAGCCTGAGGCCGAGCGTTATTCGGCCGCCGTCGCTTGAAGCCACATTGGGCCGCACCACATTGTGCCGAGTACGGTTTGCGCGGGCGAGGGGTGTCCCCTATAACCACGTATACTTATCCGAAAAATGATGAGCGCCCCGCGGTGCGCGGCGGGCGCCCTTTTGCACACCCGGAACACAAGCAGGAAACGGAAAAGCTGTTCGATGCCTTGGAACAATCAAAGTAGCGGTGGTGGTGGCTGGAAAAGCGGAGGAGGCGGCGGCCCCTGGGGCAGCGGCGGCGGCGGTGGCGGCCCGTGGGGCCAGGGGCCCGGCGGCGGTAATCAGCCGGACCTCGAGGAGATCCTGAAGCGCGGCCAAGACAAGATGAAGCAGGTGATGCACGGCTCTGGCGTGCCGGGCCCGCTGATCCTGCTGCTCTCGGCCGTGGCGCTGGCTGTGGTCGGCTTCTATGCTTTCACATTCACTGTTCGCCCGGACGAGCTCGGCGTCGTGTTGCGCTTCGGCCAGTTCCATCGCCAAGAGCCGCCGGGCCTGCATTTCAGGCTGCCGTATCCCATCGAGGAAGTCCGCCTGCCCAAGGTGACAGTCGCGAATCGCACGGAGATCGGTTTCCGCGGCCCTACGGATAACCGCAGCAGGTCGATCCAGTCCCAGGAGGTGCTGGACGAGAGCCTCATGCTGACGGGCGACGAGAACATCGTCGATATCGGGTTCGTGGTGCTGTGGAACATCAAGGACGCAGCGGCTTACCTGTTCAACATCGAGAACCCGGAAAAGACCGTCAAAGAGG
>JAEVZQ010000321.1 GCA_023392135.1 Pseudomonadota bacterium
GCGCCCTTCGATGGGGTAGCCGGGATCGTTGTAGCCGGGAGACGAGGGGTGCCCCGTCACCACATGGCGATCGACGATGGCTTCATCCTCGGGCGTCCAGGTCACAGCCAGCGCGCCGAGATAGGGCCTCCACTGGTCCAGCGTGCGTGGTCCGGCGATGACGGACGAGATGGCCTTGTTATTCAGCACCCAGGCCACGGCGAAGGCGATCAGCGGGATACCGCGCGCGTCCGCATGCGCCTTCAGTGCCTCTGCAATTTCGATCGACTCTGGCCGCCACTCCGTCTCCATCATGCGCTTGTCCTGGCGGGCTGCGCGGCTGCCGGGCTCGGGCGTCGCATTGAGCCGGTACTTGCCGCTCAACACGCCACGCGCAATCGGGCTGTACGGGACCACGCCGAGGTTGAAGGCCCGGGCGGCCGGCAGCACTTCCACCTCCGGCTGACGGTTCATTAGATTGTAGTAGGGCTGCAGCGCCACCGGCTCGGGCTCGCCCAGCGCGCGGCAGAGATGGCAGATGTGCGCGATCTGCCAAGCGCGGACGTTCGACAGTGCCCAATGCCGGATCTTGCCCTGGCGGATGAGGTCGCCGAAGGTGCGGACGACTTCCTCCCATGGCGTCCTCCGATCGACGCGGTGGGTGTAGTAAATGTCGATGGTGTCTGTCCTCAGCCGCCTGAGACTCGCTTCCACCGCCTGCATCACGTGGATGCGTGACAGGCCGCGCTCGTTGATGCCTTTGCAGCCGACCGGCTGCGCCACCTTGGTGGCGAGGATGATGCCATTGCGCCGCCCCTCCAGCGCGCGGCCGAGGATCTCCTCGGAGCGGCCGTCCGTGTAGACGTTGGCCGTGTCGATGAAGTTGACGCCGTGCTCCAGCGCATCATCGATGATCCGCTGGGCCTCCGGTTCGGCCGTCGGCCCGCCGAAGTTCATGGTGCCGAGGCACAGCTCACTGACCTTGATGCCGGACCGGCCCAGTACGCGGTAGCGCATCTCTGCCATGGCGTTCCTCTCGTCGGGTAAGGGTTTCTCAGCTCAGCTTACATCACCGCCACCGATCCTGAACCGCGATCCCGGCGGGCGGGGCGGCAGCTCACACATGCCGGATCAGGAAGCGATAGACGCCGCTCTGCTCGGAATGCTCGACCATCTCGTTGCCGGTTGACTGACAGAACGCCTGAAAATCGGCAACGGCGCCCGGATCGGTGGCGAGAACCTCGAGCGTGCCACCCTTCGGAACCTCGGAAATGGCCTTCTTCGCTTTCAGAATTGGCAGTGGGCAGTTCAAACCTTTCGTGTCGAGTATCTTGTCGGCCATCGATTTCTCCAGAAGAGCAGGGCAGGCAACTCGGTCATATTCGCCGGTGCGTATATGCCAGGAGAGCCCGCCGCGTCGAGATGGGTGCCGGGGCGAATAGCGCATAGCAGACGCCGAGCGGGAAAACAGATGAGCTGCGGGCCGGTGGCCGTGCCCATCTACTCGCTGTCACCAAGCGCGTTCGACTCGGAGATGAAGCTCACTGGATACTGCGGGCGCTCATCCACGATAAGCTTGAAAACGTCCGGTCGCGAGTAGTGTCCCACGGCGTCGAAATCCAGCCTGCTGCGCGGCACCTCGGCGAGATCGAGATCGGCGTAGATGATGGTTTCTTCATCGAACACCGGCCCGGCGAGGACTTTGCCAAGCGGATCGATAATGCAGCTTCCCCCTCGCATGAGAACGTGATCCGCCTCCACGTCAGCAGCGAGCGCGTAATCCGCCGGATAGTCGCGGCGCCGGTTCATCTGACAGGCAGAGAGCACGAAGCAGCGCCCCTCCAGCGCGATGTGCTGCATCGTCGGCAGCCAGGTCGGCCGATCATCTGCTGTCGGAGCGCAGTAGAGGCCGATGCCCTTGGAGTACATTGCCGTCCGTAGCAGCGGCATATAATTCTCCCAGCAGATCACTGCACCGAGCCGACCGTGGGGCGTGTCGAAGACGGGCAGGGTGGAGCCGTCGCCGAAGCCCCAGATGAGGCGTTCGCTTGCGGTCGGCATGAGCTTGCGATGCTTGCCCAGCAATTCTCCTTTCGGGGAGAAAAAGAGAACCGTGCAGTAGAGCGTACCCTGGTCGCGCTCGATCACCCCGATGACCACGTGGACGGCGCTCTCGCGTGCGACAGCGCCCAAACGTGCCGTTGCCGGACCTGGCACCTCGATCGCGCTAGCCCAGTAGCGGCGAAAGTCCTCGCGTCCCTCCGGATTGCGCTGGCCGACACGGCAGCCGAAGTCCAGTCCCTTGGGGTAGCCGGAGACGAACGCTTCAGGGAAGACCAGCAATTTTGCGCCGCCAGAAGCCGCCTCGGCGATCAGGCGCTCGGCCTTGGCGACAGTGGCTTCGCAATCGAAAACGACGGAGCTGGCTTGGATAACGGCTGCTTTCAAACAGGACACGGGGGTCGTACCTCAGAACAATGCGCGGATGTTGGTGACCGCGTGAATTGGCGGCGGCGAGCGTATCGGAGTGATGCGCTGGGCCCGACGATACCGCCGCGAGGCTCGTTCAGCCAGAGATTATGGCCGACGCTCGCTTGGGGCCTGCGCGGGGCTGCCTATTCTGAGATCCGACCGCGATAATGTCACAGTTCGGCAACAGGTGATGGATAGCGTTGTGCACTTCCCGGCGGATTACCCCCTTGCAGGTTCAATCCCGGCCGGGAGTGGTGAGTACGACCTGCCTTCGGTGCTTGCCCTCGAGCGGGGCGGGTGGCAAGCATCCCGGGGGGGAGGCTTTGCGAGTCGGGCTTTTTGGCCGCGTTATGAATGACCACGCTTCCGAGCCACGCCCCAGGGGAGGGGCCGGATCACGTATGCCCGAGCACGGCACGCCACAACGCTCGTTTGCCCTGAGCTTCGGCCTCGACCGGCTTGGCCTCGTCGCGCTGAAAGCTCCGCTGGCGTCGGCGCTTCTCATCCTGCTCTTGAGCGCATTGGCGATCATTGGTGCCATGCGGCTCAAGGTCGATGACTCGCTTTCCGAGCTTTTTCGCACCGACACGCCGGAATTCCACCAATACGAGGAAATCGACCGGCGATTCCCGTCCAGCGAGTATGACGTCCTCGCCGTGGTCGAGGGACCGCACCTGCTCGCCAAGCCTCAGCTCGAGGCGTTCTCGAACGCCGTCATCGATCTGCAACTTGCAGACGGTGTCGACGGGCTCGTCTCCATGCTTTCGGCCCGCGGCAAGCCGGATGCGACCGGCTATGCGCCGCCGATCGTCCCTGACGAGCTTCCCGACGGCGCCGAATACGACGCGATGATAGAGGCGTTGCGCGCCAATGACATCGTTGCGGGCAAGTTTCTCTCCGATGATGGTCAGCTGGCCCTCATCGTCATGTCGCTCGACCGGCACGTGGTCGAGGAGCGGGGCGCCAAGGAAGTCATCGGCAGTATTCTCGCATCAGCGGAGCAGTCGCTGAAGGGCTCGGGCCTCTCGGTGAAGCTCACTGGTGCGCCCGTCATGCAGCTCGAGATCCGCAACGCGGTCGAGCGCGACAGGCTCATCTATAACGGACTGGGTTTTCTGGTCGGCGCCGGTATTGCCTTCCTGTTCTTCCGCCGCCTGTCGCTGACGCTGATCGCGGTGCTCGGTCCGTCAATCGCGATCCTGTGGACGCTGGGCGTGGTCGGCGCGCTCGACTTCCGTCTCAACCTGTTCATCAACGTGCTGACGCCGCTCATTTTGGTGTCCGGCTTCTCCGATTCGATGCACCTGGTATTCTCGATCCGCCGGGACATCATGGCCGGCGTCGACCGGGTGACGGCGGCGCGCAATGCCGTGCTGGACGTGGCCCCGGCCTGCCTTCTGACGGCGATGAATGCGTGTCTCGCGCTGATCTCGTTTTCCTGGGCGGAGTCGGCGCTGATCCGCACGTTCGGCAAAGCGGCGCTGCTGGCGGTGGGCACAAGCTACATCGCAGTCGCCGTGGTGGTGCCGACGCTGGCAGCGCTGCTCATCCGGCGTGAGAAGGCACCGGTTGCAATTCCCGCCGAGCAGCGGAGCGACGGCGTCGGGCTCCTCACGCGTTTGTCCGACTGGATCGTCCACCGCATCTCGATCCGGCCGGTGGTGTATTTCCTCCTCGGTCTCACCGCGGTCGTTGCCACGGGGCTCGCCTACGCGCAGCTCGAGCCGCACTACCGGCTCGCCGATCAGGTGCCGGACAAGGAGCATGCACTCGCCGCCACGGATCGCCTCGACCAGAAGCTGACGGGCGCGAACCCCGTCCACGTGATGATCGAGCTCAACGGCGGGCATTCGCTCTACGATGCCGCCACCTTCGAGGTCATTGCTCGTGCACATACCGTGCTGGAGAAAGTGGCCGGGCTCGGTAACGTCTGGTCCGTCGACAGCCTGCGCCGTTGGCTGGCCGAGGCCGGCGACGACCGCATCGAGACCGTGAAATCCTACATCGGCGTTCTGCCGGAGCATCTCGTGCGGAGGTTCATCGACAAGGACGAGAAGGCAGTGCTGGTGACGGGCCGGCTGCCCGACGTCGACGCCAGCGAGATCCTGCCGGTGCTCGAGAAGATCGACCAGGCGCTCGAGCCCATCCGGCAGGAGTTCCGGGATTACGAGATCACCGTGACCGGCTTGCCGGCCATCGCCGCGCGCAACTCTGCCAAGCTCATCTGGGAGCTGAATATCGGTCTCGTCGGCGACATGTTCGTCATTTTCATTTTCCTCGGGATTGCCCTGCGCTCGGTTCTGGCCAGCGTCACTAGCATCCTGCCGTCACTGTTTCCGATCTTCGCAACGGGCGCGCTGCTCTGGGCAACAGGCGAGGGGCTGCAGTTTGCCTCCATAATCGCCATCACGGTGGCGTTCGCTCTGGCGATCGATTCGACGATCCACTTCCTCAATCGCTTCCGGATCGAGGAAACGCGGATCGGTCCAGGTCCCGGCAATGCGTCGGCAGCGCTCGTCGCCACCATGCACCACATCGGGCCCGTGATCGTGCTGACGACGATCGTGCTGGCGCTGGGGCTCGGCGTGACCGTGCTTTCACACCTGCCGTCGCTCCGGCTGTTCGGGCGGCTTGCTGCGGTCTGCCTGTTCGCATCACTGATCGGTCAGCTCGTCATCTTGCCGGCGACCATCGCCCTCTATCGCCGGTATATCCCGCTGAGGGCGTGAAGTCTGCGGCCGGCATATCAGTCGAATGACCCATTCCATCACAGCGCCGTTGTTTTCCTCGCCGTTGGCCATCGACGAGGCTTGGATCGACTACAACGGCCATCTCAACATGGCCTATTACAACG
>JAEVZQ010000385.1 GCA_023392135.1 Pseudomonadota bacterium
TTCGGAGATCGCGGGCGAATTGATCCTCGGAAGCGGCACCGAGGAGCAGAGGCAGAGATACCTGCCGAAAATCGCAACTGGCGAGGTCCTGCCGACGGCCGTCTTTACGGAGCCGGATACCGGCTCAGACCTCGCCTCGCTGAAGACCCGCGCTGTGCGTGAGGGAGACGTCTACAAGATCACCGGCCAGAAAACGTGGATCACTCACCCGGTACGCGCCGACCTGATGACGTTGCTCGTGCGCACGGATCCGAACGAGCCCGGCTACAAGGGGCTGTCGATGCTGCTCGCCGAAAAACCGCGAGGTACGGATGATGATCCGTTTCCCGCTACCGGAATGAGCGGCGGTGAGATCGAGGTGCTCGGCTATCGCGGCATGAAGGAGTTCGATATTTCCTTCGACGGATTCGAGGTGCCCTGCTCCCAGCTCCTCGGCGGCGCCGAGGGCCAGGGCTTCAAGCAGCTCATGTCGACGTTCGAGTCGGCTCGCATCCAGACGGCGGCACGCGCCGTCGGCGTTGCCCAGTCCGCCCTCGACCTGGCGCTCGCCTATGCCCGCGAGCGGGTGCAGTTCGGGCGGCCGATCTACGATTTCCCGCGTGTCGCAAACAAGATCGTGATGATGGTGGTGGAGGTCATGATCGCCCGCCAGCTCACCTATTTCGCGGCCCGCGAGAAAGATCAGGGCCGCCGCTGCGATCTCGAGGCCGGCATGGCCAAGCTGCTGGCCGCTCGCGTTGCCTGGGCCGCTGCCGACAACGCCCTCCTAATCCATGGCGGCAATGTCTTTGCGCTCGAGTACCCCATCTCACGCGTGCTCTGCGACGCCCGGATCCTCAATATTTTCGAGGGCGCAGCGGAAATTCAGGCGCAGGTCATCGCGCGGCGGCTGCTGGAGGGAGCGAATTGATTCCCGGCTGTGCAGCGCCTTTTTTGCACTCCGCGCGACAAGCCGGTCGGCCGCCGTTGACCACGACCGCCGCACCATGTTCCATGGTCGAAAGCATCCCATTCGAGCGAGACCCCAGCAATGACAACACCATCTCCTGATCCTGTCGTCATCGTCTCGGCCGCGCGTACGCCCGTCGGTGGCTTTCAGGGCGCGTTTGCATCCGTTCCGGCGCCGGAGCTGGGGGCCGTCGCGGTCAGGGCAGCCGTGGAAAGGTCTGGCGTCCAGGCGAATGAAGTGAGCGAGGTGCTGATGGGCTGCGTGCTGCCGGCCGGTATCGGCCAGGCCCCGGCACGGCAGGCCTCCCGCGGAGCCGGGCTGCCGGATCACGTGCCCTGCACCACGGTCAACAAGATGTGCGGCTCGGGCATGAAGACGGTGATGATGGCCTACGAGAGCCTGCACGCACGACCGCACGACGTCATCATCGCAGGCGGCATGGAGAGCATGACGAATGCGCCGTACATCCTGCCGAAAATGCGCTCCGGCCAACGGCTCGGCCACGGGCAGGTCTACGACCATATGTTCATTGATGGCCTCGAGGATGCCTACGACAAGGGCCGGCTGATGGGCACCTACGCAGAGGACACGGCTGAGGCCTACCAGTTCACCCGCGAGGCGCAGGATGCCTTCGCGCTGGAAAGCCTGAAGCGGGCGAGGGCGGCCAACGAGGATGGCTCGTTTGGCAGAGAAATCGTTCCTGTTGCGGTCAGGGGCCGTAAGGGCTCAGTCGAAGTGACACGCGACGAGCAGCCGTTCACCGCCGACCCGGCCAAGATCCCGCAGCTGAAGCCCGCATTCCGGGAGGGCGGTACGGTGACGCCGGCCAACTCCAGCTCCATTTCGGACGGTGCGGCGGCCGTCCTCCTCATGCGAGAGAGTGAAGCCAATCGCCGAAATCTCCAGCCGCTCGCACGAATTCTGGGAACATCCACGCATGCTCAGGCCCCGGCCTGGTTCACGACCGCTCCGATCGGTGCCATCGGCAAGCTACTCGAGGCAGTCGGCTGGCGGGCGCAGGACGTCGGCCTCTTCGAAATCAACGAAGCCTTCGCCGTGGTCACAATGGCCGCCATGCGCGATCTCGATCTGCCGCACGACAAGGTGAACGTGCACGGCGGCGCATGTGCGCTCGGCCACCCGGTCGGCGCTTCGGGCGCGCGGATCATCGTCACACTGCTGTCCGCAATGGAGAAATACGGCGAGACGAAAGGCGTGGCATCGCTGTGCATCGGCGGTGGGGAGGCGACGGCCATCGCGCTGGAGCGCGTCGCCTGAGCTGATCGTGCCCGGCGCACTCAGGGGGGAACCACTATGGTCGGAATGCTGCGTAGTCTGTTGGTGGGGGCCGTGGCAGTATGCGGGTTGTTCGCGGGAAAAGCCGATGCCGAGACGACGGCGCGCCCGAAGCATGGCTGCTACAAGGTCGTCGGCGCTGATGCAGTGAATATTCGCGAAAAGCCGTTCAGCTCCTCCGACGTCGTTGGAACAGCAAGCCGCGGCGACGTTCTCGTCAAATGGCGGCGCTGGTGCACATTGCGCGGCTTCTGGTGTCCCGTTCAGCTTGGGGAAGTGCGCGGGCACTCAGACAAGAGATTCCTCGAGCCGGCACCCTGCCCTCCGTCATTGTCTCTTCCGGCGCACTCTTGATGGCCTCGGTCAGGGTAGCTTCGGCCGATGCATATCCTCTCGCGCGTCCTGTTCTTTCTGGTGCAACCCTCGCATCTTGCGTTGATCCTGATCGGCGCCGGGCTCGTGCTGCTCTATCTCCGGCCTACTACAGCACGAATTGGGAAGGCGATTGCTGCGTCCGGATTTGCTCTGCTCGTCGTCCTCGGCTTCTCGCCGGTCGGTCATGCTCTTCTGCTGCCGCTCGAGGAACGCTTTCCGCAAGGCCCGATGCCCGAAGGGAAGGTCGCCGGCATCATCATCCTGGGAGGCTTCGAGGACCCGAGCATCAGCCAGGCGCGCGGGGCACTTACGCTCAACGAGTCGGCGGAACGCCTCACGGAGCCTGTTTTGCTCGCCCGAAAGTATCCGGACGCACGCATCGTATTCACTGGCGGCGCGGCATACCTTCTTCTGAACAGCGATTCCGCCGCTCCTCTCGTCGGCTCCTTCCTTGAAGCCGCCGGTATTGCACCGGAGCGCATCCTCCTCGAAGGCAAGTCCCGCAACACCTACGAAAATGCCGTCTACACGCGTGCGTTGGTTGATCCAAAACCTAGCGAACGCTGGCTGCTCGTCACGTCCGCCTGGCACATGCCGCGTGCCGTGGGTGCGTTCCGGCGAGCTGGTTTCGACGTGCTCCCCTGGCCCACTGATTACCGGACCGGCGGCACGTCGGATCTGGTCCAGCCGTTCGACAGGATGACCGAAGGCTTGCGACGGACCGATATGGCTGTCCGGGAGTGGATCGGCCTAGTCGCCTATTGGCTGCTGGGGCGCTCGGATTCCCCATTGCCTGGACCGACGCCGAACCCCACTTGATCAAAGGACTTGCCTACTTCTTCTCCAGCTTCGGCGACTCGGCTGCAGGCTTTGGCTGCAGCTCCTTGACGAGGTCGAACGACTTGCAGCCCTTCTCGGCCAAGCGGCGGTTGTACGCTTCGACCATCGCGCGGTCGCGATAGTAGTCGGCATCAGGATCGGCGCCCCGCTCCGTGCCACCGAAAACGGGTGTCACGACCTTCTGCAGGCTTCGGGCTGCGAGTGAGCCCTTTTTGGTCAGTTGGTAATCGCGGATCTGCAAAATACGGACCACAGTCCGTCCGGTCAGCTTACGACAGTTGAGTGCCAGCTCGGACGCGCTCAGGACGTATCGACCATCCGGCTGCAGTCCGGATTGGACGGGCGCCGGTCCGGCCGAGCTTTGCCCCACAGCAGGCGATGCGGATTTAGGGGCCTCGATCGCACCGGACTGCGCACCGGCGCATCCGCAGATGAGGCCGGCGCTCAATAACGCCAACTGCAGTTCAGGCTTCAGCATGAAAGGCGCCCCAGACTTTCCAGCTTAGCTGATGACCTTAAACGGGCAGATCTGGGGCGAACCTCTCTTGCGACCGAACGCCCCTGCCGATATCAACAGGTCATTCGACGAGGCTATGGGCAAGGAGAGATCGATGCCGCAACAGATAACGACGGGCGCGAAGGCGCTGGTGGCGGCGGCAAAGGCGGAGATTACCGAATACAGCGCTGGCGAGGCAGTCGAGCTCAGCAAACGGCCGGACGTGCTCCTGGTCGACATCCGTGATCCGCGGGAGCTGACCCGTGAAGGCAAAATCCCGGGCGCCTTTCACTGCCCGCGCGGGATGCTCGAATTCTGGATCGACCCCGAGAGCCCATATTTCAAACCGGTGTTCGGCGAGGACCGGACCTTCATCTTCTTCTGTGCCGGCGGAATGCGCTCTGCGCTCGCGACCAAGACTGCCCAGGACATGGGGTTGAAGCCGGTGGCGCACATCGTCGGCGGCTTCGGCGCGTGGCGGTCAGCGGGCGGGCCAGTCGAAAAACCCGGTACCGACCACTAGTGTTCCTCTTGCGGGCTGTACCCGCGCAGTTGGTCAGTGGAGGGCGTGAGAGCCGTCCTTCATCAAATCGCGCAGCAGGTCATCCAGCAACTGCGTCGCAAGCGCATGTGCCGTTGGTGGATCAAGGTGCTCGGCCAGCAATCTCATGCCCGTCATGATGGCGGCGCCGGCCTCCTCGATCTCCTCAGTGTCTTGATAAGGTTGGCTCAACATCGCACGATCCTCGTTTTGCGATGGTTCTTTCGCAGGCACAACGCCAGCCAGTACGAAACGATCCATCGATAAACGATGCAGGCAAACGCTTGAGCAACGTTCGCCGGCAATATGCATCTTGAATTATCGATAATCCGCTGTCGAAGTTATTCGGAATATCCCGGATCGGGTGCTCGTTTAACCTCCAACCACCGAGCCACCGTTCGGATGCAGCACCTGGCCGGTCATGTAGCTGGAATCCTCGCTTGCGAGGAAAACGTAGCATGGGGCAACCTCGCACGGTTGGCCCGGCCGGCCCATGGGCGTGTTCTTACCGAATTTCTCGATGCCCTCCGCAGGGTAGGAAGATGCTACGAGCGGCGTCCAGATCGGACCCGGCGCCACGCCATTCACACGAATGCCACGATCGACAATGGCTTGTGACAGCGAGCGCGTAAACGAAACGATCGCGCCACGCGTCGCACTGTAGTCGATCAAATGAGTACTGCCCTTATACGCCGTTATAGACGTCGTATTAATGATGGATGAGCCTTCCTTCAAATGAGGCAATGCGGCTTTCGTCATGTAGAAATAACCAAAAACATTGCTTCGGAATGTTCGCTCCAGTTGTTCCGCAGAAATATCCTCGAGCCGGTTCCGGAGGTGCTGCTCGGCAGCGTTGTTCACGAGGATATCGAGCTTGCCGAATGTGTCGACGGTTCGCCGCACCGCTTCGCGACAGAAGGCTTCCTCGCCGATATCGCCCTGAACTGCGAGTGCCTGCTTGTTTTCCGCTTCGATGAGCTGCACGGTGTCATCGGCGTCCCGCTGCTCCTCGAGATAAACGAAGGCAACGTCGGCCCCTTCCCGCGCCATCGCGATCGCGGCCGCGCGCCCGATGCCGCTATCGCCCCCGGTAATCAGCGCAACCTTGTTTTTCAGCCGCCCGCTTCCCTTGAAACGCGGAACATACTCAGGCGCCGGATTCATCTTGTGCTCGCGGCCGGGTTGGGGCTGCTGTGCTGGTTGAGGCTTATCGGAGCTCATTTTTATTGCGATCCGTCGGAAAAACTCCAGTGAGTGGCGCAACGCCTGCCTGCCGCGACAGTTCCACCTCTCCACTCAGCGGCCGGAGCGGCTCTGATTTCAACTGACGAGCAGATCGGACTCGTTGTCAGCCGATTCCGCGGCTTCTTCCGACAGCAGGATCACCAATTGGCGCATGCAGAAGCGATAGCGCCCCTCGGTCAACCGAAGCGGCGCCTGCGAAATGGCGCGGAGAACGCATTCTTCGGAAATCTGCCCCCGCGCGGGATGGAATTCTGCCATGGCCGGGCAGCTCATCAATTCGACATACGCGTCGAGCCGGGCCTGAATGGCGATGCCCGTTTCGACGATTCCCTGTACGACGCCTTCGTCGATCAGCATGTCGAGGATGGCTTCCGCCCGGCCACGCAGAGTGACGGCTTGGGCGGGCTCGAGCCGCAGGACGGCTTGAACGGCCTTGGCCAAAAGCTCGGGCGGGACATCAGTCTCGGTTATTGCGTCGCGATCTTCCATTGTCGCAACTGAACCCGGGATTCGCACCCCGGGTTCCCGTTGCAAACCGACGCCAAGGCCGGGATCAGGCACTCGCCGATGCTGCCAATCGCAACTTGGCGAACTGCTCGCCGGGGACATCGAGCGTCCACAGCAGCCCGTCAGGGATTGCCTTCAGAACGACATTGGCGCCGAGAGCGGTGGGAGTGACGTGCTCGAGGATGTCTCGCCCGAAGCCCCGGTGCAGAAGATCGCCCGCCGACTGACGGCCGCGCTCCCGCCATACGATCATGAGTCGCGGCGCAC